>CANGVO010000078.1 GCA_947457445.1 Actinomycetota bacterium
GAATCATTGCAAGATGCCGCAGCTATTTTTGGGAACGAGCGACGTGGAGCAATCTGTCGCGAGATGACCAAGACATACGAAGAGACTATCCGCGGCTCTTTAGCCGAATTATTGGATTGGGCAAATAGCAAAGAAGTGCTTGGTGAAATAACAATGGTTATTGCGGGTGCCGAGGTTGGGACCGCAGAAAAATCCGCGGATCAAATGGTCAGTCGTGTTCGTGAATTCGAGGCCGCAGGGATGGATCGAAAGAGCGCTATTGCAACGGTGGCAGATGAATTCGACCTGCCAAAGCGGATCGTTTATGCAGCAGTAGTTGATGCCAATAAGATGAGCAAATGAAGTCCTTTTACCTAACAACGCCGATTTACTATGTAAATGATGCGCCGCATATTGGCCATGCATATACAACGGTTGCCGGCGATGTTTTAACTCGTTGGCACCGCCAACGCGGAGAATCAGTTTGGTTCTTAACTGGTACGGATGAACACGGACAAAAAGTTATGCGCACTGCTGAGCAAAATAACGTTGCTCCGCAAGCCTGGGTGGATCGCTTAGTTCAAGAGGCTTGGAAACCAAATTGGCAGAGCTTAAATATTGCAAATGATGATTTCATCCGAACAACCGAACCACGTCATACAGAACGCGTTCAAAAGTTTTTACAATCGCTTAAAGATGCTGGCCATATTTATGCAGGTAAGTATGAAGGTCCATATTGTGTTGGCTGTGAAGAATTTAAATTACCTGGCGATCTAATTGATGCAGATGGCGAAAAACTCTGCCCAATTCATAGCAAACCAATCGAACTCGTAAATGAAAATAACTGGTTCTTTAGACTTTCTGCTTTTGTTCAACCTCTGCTCGAGCACTATCGCGCTAACCCAGATGCATGCCAGCCTGAAAGTGCGCGCAATGAAGTTATTTCATTCCTCGAAGGCGGAGTCACCGATCTTTCGATTTCACGTTCGACATTTGATTGGGGAATCCCTGTTCCTTGGGATACAGATCAAGTTGTTTACGTTTGGTTTGATGCACTTCTTAACTATGCAACTGCAGTTGGTTTAACTGACGCGCCTGATTCTGAAGGCGGAAAGAAATTTGTACAAACTTGGCCGGCGGATGTTCACCTAGTAGGAAAAGATATTCTGCGCTTCCACGCAGTAATTTGGCCAGCGATGTTGATGGCCGCAGGTTTGGCAGTTCCGAAGAAAGTTTTCGCACACGGATGGTTATTAGTAGGTGGCGAAAAGATGAGCAAGAGCAAGCTCACCGGAATCGCGCCGTCTGATATCACCGATCATTTTGGCGTAGATGCTTTCCGTTATTACTTCTTGCGAGCAATTCCTTTCGGCAGCGATGGCTCTTTCTCTTGGGAAGATATGTCTGCACGTTACACATCAGAACTTGCTAATGACTTTGGAAATCTTGCTTCAAGACTTGCTGCGATGATTGAAAAGTATTGCGAAGGAAAAGTACCTGCGATCGCAACCGATGCCGCTCTTTCAAGTGCACTTACCGCAACGGTTGAAAAGGCAGATGCTGCAATGGTGGCGCTTGATTTTCAAGGTGGCATAAATGCAGTTATGGATTTCTGTAAGAAAGTTAATGGATACGTAACCGAAAAAGAACCTTGGATTTTGGCGAAAGATCCCGCAAATAAAGCAGCGCTAGAAGAAGTTTTGTATAACACCGCCGAATCACTTCGTGCACTCGCTGTTTTATTGCATCCAGTAATGCCTGCAACCACCGAAATTCTCTGGGAAAGCCTGGGCGCCAATGCAACTATTGGTTCATTGGCCGCACAAACTATTTCTAACGCTGCTAAGTGGGGTCAATTGCCGGAAGGAACTATCGTCACAAAGACACCAGTTCTTTTCCCACGACTCGAGACTAAAGAGTAATTTTCAATGGCAGATCGCCACAATCGCGATATTGATCGCCCATTAGCACCGGCGCCAAAGCCACTTCCTGTTCCAACAGTTGATTCGCATGCGCATTTGGAAATTGTTACTAATGATGCGCCAGATTCGGATGCAGTAAAGCAAATTTTGGATGATGCCAAAGCAGTTGGCGTCGATCGAGTTGTTCAAGTTGGATACTCAGCCGAACAATCAAAATGGTGTGTAGCCGCTGCCGAACATTTCGATGACCGCGTTCTTGCAGCCGTTGCGTTGCATCCCAACGAAGCGCCAGTGGTACTTGATATGCAAGCTGATCTAAAGATTATCGAAGAGTTGGCCGCGCATCCGCGAGTACGCGCTATTGGTGAGACAGGTCTGGATTATTTCCGTACCCCGCCTGAATTACAAAAGCGACAACAGGAATCCTTTAAGTGGCATATCGAATTAGCAAAGAAAACAAATAAAGCGTTGGTCATTCATGATCGCGATTCGCATGATGATGTTTTATCGATCTTGTTAGAAGTTGGCGCTCCTGAAAAGACAGTCTTTCATTGCTTCTCAGGTGATGTAGATATGGCCAAAATTTGCATTGATCGTGGCTATATTCTCTCTTTCGCTGGAACGCTAACTTTTAAGAATGCGCCAGCTCTGCGCGATGCCGTCAAACTTGTTCCGTACGAACAATTGTTAGTCGAAACAGATTCACCATTCTTAGCCCCAATGCCTAATCGTGGAGCGCTAAATACTCCAGCCCAGATAGCCAATATTGTGCGAGCAATGGCTGAAGAGCGCAACGAAAGCGTGACTACTTTGGCGCAAGCGTTAGCAGATAACGCCGAGAGAATATTTGGCTCATTTGCGGCCGGATCAAGCCTATGACCTTGCTAGGCGCTGCAGAAATTCGGGCACTGGCAGAGAAACTAGATTTAAAACCATCTAAATCACTTGGTCAAAATTTTGTAATTGATGCAAATGTTTGCCGAAAGATCGTACGCACCGCAGGTGTAACTGCAACAGATATTGCTTTAGAAATTGGTCCAGGTCTTGGTTCGCTTACCTTGGCTTTGATGGAAGAAGCCGCCAGCGTCGTCGCAGTTGAAATAGATTCACGGTTGGCCAACCAACTTCCGCTAACCGCCGAGGCTCATAGTGATCATCCAGATTTGTTAACTGTTATAAATCAAGATGCTCTGCAAATTAAAACGTTGCCAGTTGAGCCAACCGTTTTAGTCGCAAATTTGCCTTACAACGTTTCTGTTCCTGTTTTCCTACATTTACTTGAAGTGTTACCAACACTGCGCAGTGGTGTCGTAATGGTGCAAGCAGAAGTGGCAGATCGTCTGGCTGCAAAGCCAAATACAAAAGAGTATGGAATTCCTTCAGTTAAGGCTGCGTGGTGGGCAGAAGTTACTGGAGCAGGCTCGGTGTCGCGATCAATTTTCTGGCCCGCACCAAATGTTGATTCTAAATTAGTGGGATTTAAACGTCGTGCGACGCCAGGTGATGAACGTTTACGTAAAGAAGTATTTGCAATCATCGACTTGGCATTTGCCCAACGCCGCAAAATGTTACGGGCTGCCCTTTCATCGCGTTATGGCGGATCGGCTGCCGCGGAAGCGCATTTAAGTGCGGCCGGAATTGATCCAACGCTGCGCGGTGAATCACTAGATATCCATAGTTTCTGCAAAATCGCGCAACAAGGTTTAGAGTCTTAGCGTGTCCCAATCAACCAGTTCATCCGTAACCGTGCGAGTTCCGGCGAAGATAAATCTGCAATTGGCAGTTGGACCACGCGAAGCCGATGGATTTCACAATCTGGTTACAGTCTTCCAAGCAATTTCCATTTACGATGATGTGACAATCACCAAATCCGAACTCGGAAGTGGAATAACAATTGCAATCTCTGGAGATCACACACATGGTGTGCCAGCCGATGCCTCAAATTTAGCGGTAAAGGCAGCGCAGTTAATTGCTGATGAATACGATTTTGTAATTGATGCTCATATCGAAGTTAAGAAATCTATTCCAGTTGCTGGCGGTATGGCAGGTGGCAGTGCAGATGCAGCGGCAGTAATTGTTGGCCTAAATGAACTCTATAACTTAGATATTTCTCGCGAAGAAGCTTTGGAATTCGGTTCAAGGTTGGGTAGCGATGTTCCATTTATGATCACCGGTGGAACTGCAATCGGTCAAGGTCGTGGCGATCAATTAACTGCAGCACTTTCACGAGGTACTTATCACTGGGTATTGGCATTGTCTTCAGTAGGCCTTTCAACTCCTGCGGTTTATCAAGAGTGTGATCGCCTGCGTTCTGGTTTAGAAATTGCAGCGCCACAAACAAGTGATGCGCTGATGCAATCGTTATTGGCCGCAGATCCAAAAGCGGTCGGGCTTGCACTTCAAAATGATCTGCAATCAGCTGCTTGTTCTTTACGTCCAGCACTTTCTTTGGTGCTCGATGTTGGTGAAGAGTACGGAGCGCTTGGCGCAATAGTTTCTGGCTCAGGTCCCACAGTTGCTTTCTTGGTTGCAGATGAAGAACAAGGTTTAGATTTGGCAGTTGCGCTTACTTCAAGTGGCGTAGTCGGTAGCGTGGCACGTGCTTATGGCCCCGTGCAGGGTGCCAAAGTAATTTAATTCTCTTCTAAATGAGCGGCCAGAGTGCTCAATAATTCCGCTAAAGCGTTTCGTTCTTCGCGACTTAACCCAGTAAGCAATTTACGTTCATGATCGAGCAGACCCTCAAGAGCTTTATCAACGGCGCGCATTCCAGATGCAGTTAAAGTTACGAGGGAACCGCGTCCATCAGCCGGATCGGGTTGGCGCGTAATCAATTTCATTTCTTCTAAATGATCTAATCGATTTGTCATGGTGCCACTGGTAACCAATGTTTCTTGCATCAAAGCTCCGGGAGAGAGTTGATAAGGATCTCCGGCGCGACGTAGCGCGGCCAGAACATCGAAGCCCCACGTTTCTAAATCTGCAAAAGCATCACGGCGTGCAATATCTAGATTGCGAGATATTCGTGAAATTCGACTAAGGACAGCGAACGGACTGAGATCCAGATCCGGGCGCTCACGCTTCCAAGCCGCAATCAGGCGGTCGACTTCATCACGGTGCGCGCTCATAGAGGACAGGTTAGCGGCGCTAATGGTCGCGAGCACTCATTGTTATGAGGGAGAATATGCGTTCCGCCATTGTGTAGTGGCTAGCACATGGGCCTTTGAAGCCCAGGGTCCAGGATC
>CANGVO010000079.1 GCA_947457445.1 Actinomycetota bacterium
ATATGCACCTGTTGCTGGAATTGCAATTAAATCTCCGGGAGCAATATCCGCAGGCAGCGCGATGTCGCGAATGACGATATCTCCGGTTTCGCAATGTTTTCCGACAACGCGTGATGAAATGCTTTTTTCTTTCGAAGCGCGTTGCGCAATTACTGCGTGATACTGCGCATCATATAAAGAAGGACGGATGTTATCGCTCATGCCACCATCTACAGATATATAGCGACGGGTTGCGCCATCTTCCAAAACAACATCTTTTGTTGTTCCTACTTCGTAGAGAGTAAATGTGGTTGGCCCAACAATCGCGCGACCCGGTTCGATGGAAATTGTAGGAATAGCTAACTTATGTTTTTCGCATGCTTTAGTAACTGCAGTGCGAAGTGCGGGCATGACTTCACCTGGTTCAAGCGTTTCATCTTCAGGCAGATACGCAATTCCGTACCCGCCACCAAGATCAAGCTCGGGAAGTTCCTTTGCATATGTATCGCGATACTTTGCCAAGAGCGAGATCAACCGATCGGCGGCTAATTCAAATGATTCGGTGCCAAATATCTGCGAACCAATGTGCGAATGGAAACCACGTAGTTCGAGTTCGGGATGAGCCAGCGTTGCTTGTACCGCCGCCCAAGCTGCGCCACTGGCAATTGAGAAACCAAACTTCACATCTTCATGCGCGGTCGATATTGATTCATGCGTGTGAGCCTGAATTCCCGGAGTTAAACGCAACATAACGCCTTGAACCACGCCATGTTTGCGAGCAATGGCGGCGACGCGATCAATCTCGTGCAAAGAATCCATAACAATTGTTTTTACGCCAACTGAAACAGCGCGATCGATCTCGGCAAGTGATTTGTTGTTACCGTGCACTTCAATCTTCTTTGGATCTATACCGCCAGCAAGTGCAACTGCAAGTTCTCCCCCAGTACAAACATCTATTCCGATTCCAGTTTCACGAATCCACTGTGCGACCGCTACAGAAATAAAAGCCTTTGCTGCGTAATAAACAGTGCCGGCGTGAGAACCAAACTCGTCTCGTAGCGCGTTATTCCAGGCTGTTGCTCGCGCACGAAAATCTGCTTCGTCAATAAAGAATGCTGGTGTACCAAAATCTTTTGCTAACTTGGTTGCGGATATTCCAGACAGGTGTAATTCACCATTGGTGAAGGAGACATTTCTCGACCACATGCCTTTTACATCCTCTCCGGCGCACTGACGCCAAGTAAATCAAGACCATTCTTCAGTACTTGCAGAGTTGCCGCACATAAATTAATTCGAGCGCTATGAATTGGAGAAATTGCCTCATCCCCCATCGGCAAGACACGGCAGTCCGCATAGAAGCCGTGATAAACGCCGGCCAATTCTTCTAGATAACGAGCGATGCGATGTGGTTCGCGCAGTTCTGCGGCGCCAGCCACGATTCGTGGAAATTCAGCCAGTGAGCCAAGTAATTCGTTTTCACGATCATGGCTAAGTTGTGCCGGATCAAAGTTCTCTAAACCTGCAGGAATTTTTAGTTCTGTTGCATTGCGTAGAACTGCGGCAATGCGTGCATGCGCATATTGCACGTAATAAACCGGATTTTCGTTGGTGTTGCGCTTTAAAATATCTATATCCATCACCATTGGAGTATCAACGGGATAGCGAATCAACGTATAACGGGCAGCGTCTACGCCAACTTTTTCAACTAGCTCTTCCAAAGTAATAATTGTTCCGGCGCGCTTGGAGAGTTTTACTTCCTCCCCGCCTTCCATGATCTTCACTAATTGACCGATTAAAACTTCGACGTTGTATTCCGGGTTATCGCCAGCGCAAGCAGCAGTTGCTTTTAGGCGATGGATGTAGCCGTGATGATCTGCGCCCAACATGTAAATACATATATCAAAGCCACGTTCGCGTTTATTGATGTAATAAGCAGTATCTGATGAGAAATAAGTTAGATCCCCATTTGCCTTTATCAATACACGATCTTTGTCATCTCCAAAATCTGTAGTGCGCAACCAAGTAGCGCCATCTATGTCGAAAACGTGTCCTTGCGAGCGCAATTTATCAACACCGTGTTCGACGCTTCCGCCATCATGTAAAGATCTTTCTGAAAACCAAACATCGAAATGAGTATTGAATACATCAAGTACGCGCTGCTGATCTTTTAATTGCAGTTGATAGGCAGCTTCGCGAAAGGCGATTAATCGTTGAACTTCTTCCAGCCCAGTAATTTCTGGGTTCTGAGCAAGAACATCTTTCGCTAAATCTGCGATGTAATTGCCCTGGTAACCATTTTCTGGAATCGGTTGGCCCATCGCTGCGGCTTGAACTGATTGGCCGAAGAGATCCATTTGATTACCGCGATCGTTGATATAGAACTCGCGAGTTACTTGCGCACCTGCAGCCGTTAGTACTCGACCGAGTGCATCACCTACTGCCGCCCAACGGGTATGTCCTAAGTGCAGTGGACCTGTCGGATTGGCGCTAATAAATTCCAAATTGATTTTCACGTCAGATAATGAAGCGCCGCGACCGTACTTTTCTTGCGCAGTTAATATGGTGCGAACCAAATCTGCTTGGCTAGCGCGATTTAAAGTGATGTTGATAAAGCCAGGTCCTGCAATTTCTACAGCACTTACCTCTGCCAGCGATTCGAGATCGGCTTTTAGGATTGCAGCCACATCCCGCGGATTCTTGCCAGCAGGCTTCGCTAATTGCAGAGCAATCGAAGATGCGTAATCGCCATGGTCGCGATTCTTTGGACGCTCCAATGGAATGGTTGCAGGCACAGTTCCGATTAAATCTCCGCGTTCAATAGCGCGCGAAATCGCAGCCTGTATTTGGGCTGCTAATAAATCAGAATGCGAACTCACTAGGCAAGGTTACCCTGCCTGAGAATTTACTTTCCAAACCCCATTAGGTGCTCAAGTGCGAGTTGATTAAGGGCTTCGTATTGATATCCGCGAACTCCGGCGGCCTCAACATCGAATGAATCCTTCGCAAGATCTTTCCAACTCTCGCCCGCAGCCATTGTGTTCTCAGTGAGGCCCGGAATATTTGAATCTTTCTGGGCTGCGATAACACGTGGGTCATTGCGATAAGCAGTTGCGCGCTCTTTCAGAGCTAAATATGTGCGCATATTCGCAGTTGCAGAATCCCAAACGCCTTTGTCATCTTCAGTACGACCTGGCTTGTAATCAAAGTGCTTTGGTCCATCGTATTTATAGCGCTCAAGAAGTTCGACAAGGAAGAAGGCTGACTTTAAGTCGCCATGTCCAAATACCAAATCTTGATCGAACTTTGGACCGTGCTGACCATTTAAATCGATGTGGAATAACTTCTTCTGCCAGAGCGCTTGAGCAATTCCGTGCACGAAGTTAAGTCCAGCCATTTGCTCGTGGCCAACTTCAGGGTTTAAACCAACTAGCTCTGGGTGATCCAGCGTGTAGATAAAGGCAAGTGCGTGACCAATTGTCGGCAAGAAAATATCGCCACGTGGTTCATTTGGCTTTGGTTCAATTGCAAACTTAATCTTGTAGCCGTTGTCTAGAACAAATTGGCTGAGCAAGTTAAATGCCTCGCGCATACGCTCGTGTGCAACGTAGGCATCTTTTGCAGCATCTGATTCTGCGCCTTCGCGACCACCCCAGCAAACATAAGTGTGCGCGCCAAGTTCGACTGCAAGTTCGATATTGCGCATTGCCTTGCGAAGTGCATAACGTCGAATATCGCGATCGTTACTTGTGAATGCACCATCTTTAAATACTGGGTGCGAGAAGAGATTTGTCGTAGCCATCGGCACTTTCATGCCGGTCTCATCAAGCGCTTTCTTAAAACGATCGATGTGTCCACGACGTGAAGTGTCATCGCTGCCAAATGGAATCAGATCATCATCATGAAATGTCACACCGTATGCACCACGTGCCGCTAATTCATTAACAGTGCGCACTGGATCGAGCGCACCGCGTGTGGCATCACCGAATGGGTCGCGCGCTTGCCAACCGACGGTCCAAAGTCCGAAGGTGAACTTGTCGGCAGGAGTTGGTGTAAATGACATTTAACTTCCTCGCTTCATCGCTGTTAGAGCGCGCTTTTCTGGCGCGGCCTCAGGGCCGTTGAGCCCATAATTTTGTATAAGCCGAACTTACCTCTAACCTATGCACCAGTACATGAGTTTTTTGTAACATTCTCATGACACTCCAGCGGGAGTGGTGAAATGGCAGACACGCAAGTCTTAGGAACTTGTGCTCCGGCGTGCGGGTTCAAGTCCCGCCTCCCGCACCAGCAGTAATATTTATGTATGGCTAAACCTTCGCGTGCAAAATTAAAGATGACGCAAGCCAAAATTATGCGAGAAGCCGCGGCGAGACGGGCTGCCAAAGCAAAATCATCTAATTGCGCGGTGACTAATAGCGAAGTTGATCTAGATGCCTATGCCGCAGTTGATGGCGTCTGGTTGGAACTCGGATTAGCCGCACCAGCGCGCAGGGCGTTAATTGATGAAGGCCTTTATAAAGTAAGTGATCTACGAAAATACTCGCTGGATGCCATTAAGGATTTACACGGCATGGGACCAAATGCCATCCGTATTTTGATTACCGCGATGAAGAAGAGCGATATCTCTTTTCGGAAATAACTTAGGTGAAGCGAATTGTTAGTTGGTAATTGCCCAGATAACTAGCGCAGAACCTGCAACTGCAAGCAAAACCATAACTTCGCGTCGTGCCAGAAATCTGTGCGATCCTTTTACAAATGTAATCAACAGCATCAAAATTCCAGGAGCAAAGATTGTTAGAGAGTTGTTAAAGACTCCATCTTTACCGGTTTGGTAGCGAAGATTGATTAATCCAATTGCCAGAAGTAGATAACTTGCCATTCGGTAATTGTTTAGCGCGTACTTGCTTATCTTTGCTGGTGTCATATTCATATCTTACAAATATTAAAGGGGCGCCGGTTTCCCGACGCCCCTTTAACTTCAACTATTTAAGACGATTAGTGATCGTCCTTCATGCCTTCTGCAGCTGACTTCATGCGAGCGATCTTCAAGATTGTTAGACCGAATACGCACTTTGCCAATACGTCAGCGATTGTGTAACCAACCTGTACGCCAACGAACTGCTCAGCAGATGCCATACCTTCGCCCATACC
>CANGVO010000080.1 GCA_947457445.1 Actinomycetota bacterium
ACGATGCGTTGTTCTTGATATTGAATTGCAAAGAGAAGTTTGTTGAGCAAACCACCCATTGGAACTCCACCTTTACCTGTGTAGGTGTAGTTCTTCTGGCCATTTGCAGATGCATCATCTGGATAATCGAATTCGACTGGAGTATCTGTCTTTGGTCCGCCGATGATTGAGTAATCAGGGACGTTCTCACCAAAATAAACACGTGGTTCAAATTTACCAAGACCGGTAGTTGGTGGAAGATCGCCGACCAAGAAGCTTGGTTTTCCATCCGCATCGACTGAATTTCCAAATGCAGAAACAAAACCGAAACCATGTGTGTATACCAAGTGATCATTAATCCAGTTACGACTTGGGTTTCCATCAATATTTAATTCGCGAACCGCAACAACGGCATCACGTTGTACGCCATTTACGGTGTAGCGATCAACATCGAGTGATTCTGGGAATGTGTAATAAGGCTTGATCTGTTGCAACTGGCGGAAAGTTGCAGATAAAACATTTGGATCCATCAAACGGATATTTGCAATTGTTGCCGCATCCGATGCAAGTTGTCCTGAGTTTGTCGAGAGCGTTGCTTGATAATCCTTCATCTCAACATCAGCTAGACCAAAAGCAGCACGCGTCGAATCGATATTGCGCTGAATATATGGAGCTTCTTTAGAAGATTCAGATGGCTTTACTTGAAATTGCTGTACCGCTCCTGGGTATACGCCAGCTATTAAAACAGATGAACCAACCATCAACGCTGTTCCGGCGGCAGGTAAGAGCCATGACTTGCGAACAATATTGGCAAAGAAAAGAAGTGAGCAGATCACTGCAATTGCGGCCAAGATTGATTTGGCAGGAAGTGTTGCATTTACATCGGTGTATGTAAGACCTGTGATTAGTCGACTCTCTTTTAGGGCAAGTGCAAAACGGTCGAACCAGTATGCAACTGCCTTAATGAGAACAATGAGTCCAAGAAGTACAGAAAGTTGAACGCGCGCTGCAACAGTTGTGCGATCACTGCGAAGTTGTGGGCGAAGACCACCGTAGAGATAGTGGATCGCTGCGCTGGCAAGAGTTGCCAAGATAAGTGTTGAGATCGCCCAGCCAATTAAAGTTTGGTAGAAAGGCAAACGGAATGCGAAGAATGAGATATCCATATTGAACTGTGGATCTTTAACACCGAAGTCAGTTGAATTCTTAAAGAGAAGCCATGAGCTCCACAGTTGAATTCCGCTAGAGCCACCGAAATAGAAGAGAACTACTACTACGCCGGCAAATACCAGTTTGCGAATTGGATCGATGGTTGAGCGGTAGCGCTCGAGATTATCTGATTCCATCGCCATCGACACGTTAAATGGACGAGAGCGATAAGCAAGAAAAATATTTAGCGAAATGATCGCCGAAGTAATTAAACCCGCAACTATAAATAGTGAGATCTTGGTTGTTAGAACCGTTGACCAAACGCCTGTGAAGCCAACTGATTTAAACCAGAGCCAATCGACATAAACACCACTAAGAGCGACTAGCGCTCCGGCAATTACTGCCAAAATTATGAAGGTAAGTGCTAGCGGACTTGGCTTTTTCATCATGCTCCTAAGTTAGCGCAACCGCGCGGGTGATTCGAATTGAGCGCAGTTATCGCCTCTTCTAGGCTCGAAACTGCCGCGATTTTTATTCCTTCTGGGATTTTTGCGATGCCAGGTGCAAGGTCTTCGCAATTATTTTTTGGCACCAAGAAAAGAGTGGCGCCAGCTTTCTTGGCAGCCAAAATCTTTTCTGCTACCCCGCCAATACTTCCCACCATTCCTTTTTCATCGATGGTTCCTGTAGATGCAACGACTCTGCCCTTCAAAATATTTCCGGGTGTAAGCAGTTCGACAATGCCGACCGCGAATGCCAACCCACCGCTGGGGCCGCCAGTTTTGGCCAAAGAGATATCAATATCACTTGGTGCAATTTTTGCCGTATCTAATTGCGGATAGTTTTTGGCTAGATAACTAAGGGCGGCAACTTTGGCACTTAACTGTGAATCGACCATCTCGGTCTTGGCAAGCTTCTCCTCAATATCGGCGCTACGTCCATCTTTATAGAAGAAGGAACGAGGCATGACCGAATAATCACTGCGCATCCATGAATAAATTAATTCCGCGCCAGTTACATAAGCCGATGGGTTTGTAATAAGAATCGAGAGTAAGAAAATCTTTCCATCGGCTGGGTAGAAAGTTGGTGACACCGCAGATTTCTTTGACGGTGTGATGATTTTGGCCAAAACATCTTGGGCATGACCAGGCGTTAGAACTACATAGGGAAGTGGGGCAAGAAGTGCCAACCCGAAAAAAATTGTTAAGACCAGAGTCGCTAGTCGAGGAAGGCGATTGTGGACCATTTACATCGAGGCCATATCTTTAAAGTTAGCGCTCCACCGGTGGTTGCGCGTCTTCGCCTTCTTCAGGTTTTTCTCCAGCGATCGTAACTTCAGCATCGCGGAAAGAATCTTGAAAGCGCTGGAATTGGCCAACAGAGCGCGTAGTTTCTGATTCAAATTTTGATTTAAATTGAGTAACCCAGAGAACATATCCCAGCGCACCGATGAGGCCCGCCAACGGGATAACCCACCAGATAAGAGCCATAAATGCATTGGACATGTTCGGTAGCCTATCTCTTGTGGGAAGAAATCTCGCATTGGCGTTGTTGGAACCAATAAGCAAGAGTTAAATTTTCGGAAAGGGGGAAGGCAATGGCTGGTTTTGGATTTATCCCAAATGATCCTGACGACTCCGAAAATTCTGGTGATAATAACCGCCCCGATTTTGAAGCGATGATGCGCCAAATGCAAGAACAGATGAAAGCGCAATTTGAACAACTAGGAATCAACCCCGCTGGTTTCACAAATCCATTTACAACGCTATTTTCGCAAACGAGTCAAAGTGGTTCAGGAAGTGAAGGCGTACTCTCTATTTCCACAGCGCGCGAAACGGCAAAGAAATTTGTTTCAGTTCAAGGTCTAAAGCCGCTTGGCACAAAAGATTTAGATGTCGTTAAAAGTGCTTTTGAGATTTCAGAGGTCTGGCTTGATGAGGCAACTCTCTTCCCCGCTGCTCCAAAAACTCCAACCGCGGCAAGTCGCTTGGACTGGGTAAATGACACGATGGCGGGTTGGCATAAAACAATGGAGCCACTTGCTGCTGGATTATCTACTGCAATCTCGAACTTACTAGATCAGGCGATGAACGCTCAAGGCGGAGAAAATCCGGATGGACAGCCACCTATTGAGATGATCACGATGATGCTGCGCTCGTTCATCGGCACCATGATCGCCACACAGCTTGGGCAATCAATTGGCACCTTATCTACAACTGTCACAGGTGCGCATGACGTGGGGCTTGCCTTACTTGATCCAGCGCGGGCCGTCGTTATTCCAGAAAATATTGAACTTTGGGCCGCTGATTTAGAGATTCCAAAGTCGGAAGTCTTTATTTATCACGCACTTCGCGAAGGCGCAGTCGCTCGTCTATTTGCTAACAATCCTTGGTTGGTTTCTTATATCCAAAGCGCGGTTGTCGAATACGGCAAGGGAATAAATATTGATATTGATGCCATTCAAAGACAAGCGCAAGAAGCCTTTGAAAAAGCACAAGAAAATATGGGCGAGGGAGCATCTGAAAACGATGCGATGAGTTTTGCCTTAGATAGCGGAATTTTCACACCAGAGGAATCTCCAGCGCAAAAAATTGCACTTATGAAATTAGAAACCGTTTTCGCGCTAATCGATGGATGGACTGATGAAATAACCGCTCTTGCCGCCGGCGATCGTCTGCCGGCTATTGAACAATTGCGTGAAACGTTGCGACGTCGTCGTGCCGCATCATCACCTGCTCAACAGTTATTTTCATCAATGCTGGGATTGCAAGTTTCACCGAAGCTAACTCGTGAAGCGAGCGCGTTCTGGAAAAAGATTCGCGAAGTAAAATCCATTGCAGATCGTGATCAGATTTGGAGCGGCCTACTTCCTACCGCAGATGATTTACTGGATCCTGAGAAATTCTTGGCTAGTACAACAATTCCAGATGACTTATCAGGGCTTATCTAGCAATAACTGGCAAGAAAAAGCGAAGTCCCCGGCCGCTAATTTGATTTATCTGCCTTCCCCTTGCAGATAGATCAAACAGTTATCCGAGGACTTCGTAAGCGCAACTTATGTCCAAATCTGTCTAGAATCAAATAAATAGAGATTTGACACACCTGTAATTTGCGTTGTAACGCAAAATATTTTTCCAGTAAATCTCTCAACACGTACTTGAGATTTCACCGATTTAAATCCATTTTGCGAATTCGAGGAGTACTTTTCATCCGTGTCCTTAGATGATGCAGACGAAAATGAGTTAACCCTGCCCGGCATTTCAGAGGGTGAGATAATCGTCATTCGCTCAGCAAGGCGAAAGCGAAATATCTCGGCATATCGCCAAGGCGGTCGGATAATCGTTTCGATTCCCGCGCGAATGAGCAAAGCAGATGAACATGCGATCGTCCCCGAGATGATCGCCAAGATTCGTAGCCAGGAAAGTTCACGGATTCCCAGCGAAGAACGGCTGATGGAGCGCACAATCGAACTAATGGCATCCCTAGCCCCAGAGATCACTGCTCGCCCCGCTTCCATTAATTGGCGCACCATGCGCGAGCGCTGGGGATCATGCACCAGCGTTGATCGAACTATCCGCATCTCAGACCGCCTAAAGCTTGCTCCGGATTACGCTCTTGATTACGTCCTCTTCCATGAGGCGATCCACCTTGCCCATTTTGACCATGGACCCGAGTTCACCGAGGTATTAGGGCGATTTGAGGGCGCTGAGCAGGCGAGCGCCTACTTGGACGGGTACGAGGCGGCCGAAAGGGCGTTGGCTGAGCCTGTGGAGCTAAAAAAATTACGCACAAACGGGGGCTAGTTCAGCGTATTTGAGCGTGGCGAGGGGTATCGTCATGCTTGCACGCGTGGGCGCTCAGAGCCCATTCGGCGATTGGAGGCAATTATGACAGCAGAGACATACAAGGGTGACGCTTACTGC
>CANGVO010000081.1 GCA_947457445.1 Actinomycetota bacterium
CAGTTTATTGCCGCGTTGGCCCCACACTTCAACGACAGCAAGAAAGAAGCAGCACACGCTGTAGAAATCGTTTTCGACACAATTACACGCACCATGTCAAAGGGTGAAGATGTAATGATCAACGATTTCGGTAAGTTCAAGAAGGTTGATCGCAAAGCACGCATGGGACGTAACCCATTCACTGGCGAGACAATCAAGATCAAGGCTTCAAAGAAGGCACGCTTCCTTCCTGCAAAGGGATTGAAAGATGTCATCTCAGGTGAGCGCAAGCTAGGTCCGGCTCCAAAGCCAGAACCAAAGCCTGTTGCAAAGCCAGTTGCTAAGAAGGCTGCACCTAAGAAGGCAGCTAAGAAGAAGCCAGCAGCGAAGAAGACTGCAAAGAAGGCTGTTAAGAAGGTTGCTAAGCGTAAGCCAGCAGCGAAGAAGGTTGTTAAGAAGGCTGCAAAGAAGCGTTAATCCACGTTTCTAAATCAACTTCTTAAATCTTATTCAAACTGGGGTCAGCATTTGCTGGCCCCAGTTTTTCTTTGCCCACTAAGATTTAGATATGGCAGAAATGCGCGTTTCATATGCGCCCCCTACGGGTTCTCCGCTTGGAACAAACCGAACATTTAAAATTTGTGCCGGGATCTTAATTCCGATAATTAAATTAATTACCAAACGCACTTGGATCGGCGCCGAGAATATTCCGAAAACTGGTGCCGTAATCGTTGCCAATAATCACTTGTCATATTTCGACGTTTTGAACTTTGCACATTTTCTTTATAAGAATGGTCGTGCGCCGCGCTTTCTTGGCAAGGTTGGAGTTTTCCAAGTACCGATTATCGGCAGAATTTTGTTGGCCGCCGGACAAGTTCCGGTAGAACGCGAAACTCCAAATGCTGGCAAAGCAGTTGACCATGCCAAGCGTTTGCTCGAAGCTGGTCATTTGTTAGGCGTGTATCCCGAAGGAACCCTCTCTAGAGATTTAGCGCATTGGCCGATGGTTGCAAAAACGGGGCTTGCTCGTTTGGCGCTTTCCACAAACACACCTGTAATTCCAGTTGCGCAATGGGGCGCTCAGGTTTTAATGCCCACGTACTCAAAGAAGATAAAACTCTTTCCGCGAACCCAGATCACAATCGTTGCAGGCAAACCGGTGGACCTATCTCCTTGGTATGGGAAAGCGGATGATCCACAGGCGCTAATTGAGGCGACAGCCAAAGTCATGCTGGAAATAACCAATTTGCTTGAAGAAATTCGTGGCGAGAAGCGTCCTGAAGTAATCTTTGACCCACATACTTCGGATTTGCCACGTACTGGCAATTTCAAGAAGAAGCGCAAAGAGCGAGGGATCTAAAGAGAATGAGCAAAGTATCAGTATTCGGAGCAGGCGCATGGGGTTCAACTCTCGCGCAAGTTCTCTGTGATGCGGGTAATGAAGTTCTGCTTTGGGGACGTAACGCTGATGTTGTAAATGAAATTAACTCCAGCCACACAAACTCAAAATATATTGGCGAAAATGTTCTGCCCAAAGAGATTAAGGCAACTACTGATTTAGCTGAAACTTTCGCATTCAGTAAGACTTACGTATTAGCCATACCTTCTCAGCAACTACGAACGACTTTACAGGCTTGGAAACCTCATTTTTCACAAGACTGTTTGATTGTAAGCACTCTCAAAGGAATTGAGATCAGTACTCAACTTCGAATGACTGAAGTTATGGAAGAAATTCTCGGCCCACATCGGATGGCATTGATTACTGGCCCCAACTTGGCCGATGAGTTGATTTTGCGCCAACCAGCTGGCGCGGTTGCGGCGGCCACAACCCAAGCCACATCCGAAGAAGTGCGCGCTCTCTTTCGTACTCCTTATTACCGCGTATATACATCCGTAGATTTACTCGGATGCGAGCTCGCTGGTGCAATCAAAAATGTAATCGCGCTTGCAGTGGGAATCTCAATCGGGATGGGCTTTGGAGAAAATACTCAAGCGATGTTGATTACTCGTGGATTAAATGAAGTCGCACGTTTATGCGCGGCACACGGTGCCGACCCACTAAGTGCTGCCGGACTTGCGGGTATGGGAGATCTAGTTGCAACTTGCGGGTCTCCACTTTCACGAAATAGAACCTTCGGCGAATTATTGGGAAAAACCGGCTCAATGGAGTCAGCGCTCGGACAATGGGCCAAGACTGTTGAAGGCGTTTCATCATCTGGTGCCATCGTTGAAATTGCTCACCGAGTTGGCGTAGAGGTTCCAGTAATCGAATCTGTTGCTGACATCGTAAACGGCTCACTAAATCCAGAAGCTGCTTTGCAACGCTTGATGGAGATCACCACTAACGCCGAAAACTTCATTCGATGAAAGAGCGCGTAGCCATTATTTGTGGCGGCAGATCTAGCGAACACGAGATTTCTTGCACATCTGCTGGGGGAGTTCTCTCGTCAATCGACCGCAACATTTACGAGCCTGTTTTAATCGGAATCAGCAAGTCAGGTAAGTGGTTTCTTCTGGCGGAGGATCATCCACTTTCAATAATTGGAACAACTCTGCCAACTATTCCAGAGTCGGGTACTCCCGTAACGCTAAGCATTGATGGGTTTATCGCGGCTGGAAAAAACTTAAATATCGATATTGCATTTCCTGTTTTGCACGGACCGTACGGAGAAGATGGAACGATTCAAGGATTACTTGAAATGACCGAAATCCCTTATGTGGGATCAGGTGTTCTTTCATCTGCTGTAGCGATGGATAAATCATTTGCTAAGCCAATTTTTGCCTCGCATGGAATTAAAGTTGCGGCCGGTTTCGTGGCGCGAGCATCCGATTGGCAGAAAGATAAAGCATCAATCCAAAAAGCTGCTGATCAGTTGGGATATCCAGTATTTGTAAAACCTGCACGTGGTGGATCATCACGCGGTACCACCAAAGTTAAGTCAGCCGCAGAATTTGGTGCAGCCCTTGAGGAAGCGCATCGCTTCGACCCAAAAGCGCTAGTTGAACAAGAGATTAGCGGATCTGAAATTGAATGTGCTGTTTTGGAAATAGATGGTCAGGTAAAAGCTTCTCTTGTCGGGCAAATTAAAATTAATGCAAAATATGAGTTCTATGATTTCGAAGCGAAGTACCTAGATGGCGCAACAACGATTGAACTGCCTGCTCCCATAGATCAGAAAATTGCTGATGAAATCCGCGCCAAAGCAGTTGCGGCTTTTATTTCACTCGGATGTTCAGGTTTAGCGCGCGTTGACTTCTTCTTAACTCCAAGTAATGAAATTATCATCAACGAGCTAAATACAATGCCTGGCTTTACTGCAACGTCGGTATTTCCCAAGATGTGGGAAGCAACTGGTGTTTCATATGCTCAAGTGATTACTCACCTTTTGCAAGCAGCGCTTACTCGCAATAACGCAGTTCTGGGTAATTAAAAAGTTTGGGTAATTAGTAAGTTACAGGGCAAGTCAACGTACGAGTTATGCCCGGAACTGCTTGAACTTTAGACAATATCGCGCGACCAAATTCTTCCATTGATGGTGCTTCAGCGCGCATGATTACATCGTATGGACCTGTAACGCCTTCGGCCAAAGTTACGCCAGCGATAGCAGATACGGATTGCGCAACGCTTGACGCCTTGCCAACTTCGGTTTGAATCAAAATGTATGCCTGAACTGACATGGTGGTGACGCCTTTCTCGTGGATGCTTCGCCTTTGAAGATAAGCGCAAAGGTACTCCATGTTCTAGTCTTGGCGCTATGGTAAATAATTCGGGGGCTTTCACGGAAGCACAGGTGATCTCTCGACTTCGCGAGATATTTGCAACCTCCGATCCGCGCGTAGAAGTCGGAATTGGCGATGATGCCGCAGTTGTAGCTGGCACGGATAAACGTCAAGTGATGACTACGGATATGGCGGTCGAAGGAGTTCATTTTCGAACGGATTGGTCTAGCGCCTTTGAGATTGGGCGAAAAGTTACGGCAGCCAATGCCGCTGATGTTTTGGCTATGGGTGCTACCCCAGATTACTTACTAGTCGCAGTTGCACTTTCAGGCCGCGAGGAAATTAAATGGATTGAGGAATTAGCCCGCGGCATAAAATTCGAAGCCGATCTGGCAGGGCTACAAGTTATCGGTGGAGATTTATCGCGTAGTGAAAAGATTGTTATCTCGATGTCGGCTATCGGTCACTGCCATTCGCCAATTTCCCGTAGCGGTGCAAAAGTTGGAGATGGTATTTATCTGTCATCTCTAACTGGATGGTCGGCAGCCGGTTTGGCAATTCTCGAGAGTGATTTTAAACCTGAGACAAAACTGCAGGCTCTGGCAGTAAGTGAATACAAAGCACCAACGATTGATTATGGTTTTTCTGCAATTGGCGCAACCTCGATGTGCGATGTGAGCGATTCGTTAATTGAGCAGGCTGAACAAGTAGCAAGGGCCTCAGGTGTTCAATTTTCTTTTGACCAGAAAAAGATTTCAGAAAGCCCCGAATTCACAGAGTTGAAGTCTGTAGCGCACGATTTAGATCAAAACGTATGGCAATTTATTTTTACTGGGGGAGAAGACCACGTTTTGCTAGCAACAGGAAAGAATTTGCCGGGTATTCAAATCGGTGAAGTTGCCCAGGGAGCTGGACTAATCAATATTCCCGAGAGCGTAGAAAAACACTCTTGGAAACACTTTAATTAGCGAGTTACTTTGCCAGCCTTGAGGCAAGAAGTGCAGACATTCTGGCGCTTGGTGCTTCCACCAACGAGAGTCTTAATGCGCTGAATGTTTGGATTCCAGCGACGACGTGTCTTTACCTGAGAGTGGGAAACGTTGTTTCCGAAGCTTGGCCCTTTGCCACAGATATCGCATGTTGATGCCACAGCAGTACTCCTTTTAAATTCGCTTTAAATTCTAGTTTTCTAAGCCAGACCCCAATTGCGGTCAAGCGGTGGAACAAGGCGTAAGCGTAG
>CANGVO010000082.1 GCA_947457445.1 Actinomycetota bacterium
CTTTCGAAAGAGGGCAAGTAATGACAAAACTGGCTCCAGTACTTTCAGCGCATTGGGATGAGAAAGATTCATTCACAATTGAGGCATACACACGTCATGGTGGTTACAAGGCATCTGCGAAAGCACTTGCAATGGATCCGGATGCAGTGATTCAACTTGTTAAAGATTCTGGACTTCGCGGTCGCGGTGGCGCAGGCTTCCCAACCGGAATGAAGTGGGGATTTATTCCACAAGGCGATGATAAAGATCATTACTTGGTTGTAAATGCTGACGAATCAGAACCTGGTACTTGCAAAGATATGCCGCTCTTGATGGCTAATCCGCATGTTCTCGTTGAAGGTTGCATCATCGCTTGCCACGCAATTCGCGCAAAGCATGCATTTATTTATATTCGTGGCGAAGTTACACATGTGGTTCGCCGACTAAACCAAGCAATCGAAGATGCTTACAAAGCTGGCCACCTTGGAAAAGGTATTGATGTTGTTCTACACGTCGGCGCTGGCGCATACATCTGCGGTGAAGAAACTGCTTTGCTTGATTCACTTGAAGGATTCCGTGGGCAACCACGTCTGCGTCCACCATTTCCTGCGATCGCAGGTTTGTATGCGCGACCAACTGTTGTAAATAACGTTGAATCAATTGCATCTGTTCCAGCAATCATCGCTAACGGTGCCGAGTGGTACCAAGGCATGGGTACTGAAAAATCAAAGGGAACAACGCTTTATTCACTATCTGGCCACGTTAATAACCCTGGCCAATTTGAAGCGCCCCTAGGCATCACACTTCGTGAAATTTTGGATCTTGCCGGCGGTGTTCGCAACGGACATAAACTTAAATTCTGGACACCTGGTGGATCATCGACTCCACTGTTTACAGATGAGCACTTAGATGTGCCGCTGGATTATGAAGGCGTTTCAGCTGCAGGTTCGATGCTCGGAACAAAAGCACTTCAAATCTTCGATGAAACTACATGCGTTGTCCGTGCGGTATTGCGTTGGACCGAATTTTATAAGCACGAATCTTGCGGCAAGTGCACACCATGTCGCGAAGGCACATGGTGGTTGGTACAAATTCTGCGCGATCTAGAAAACGGCGTTGGTACCGAAGCAGATCTAGCAAAATTGCTCGACCTCTGCGACAACATCATGGGACGTTCCTTCTGCGCACTCGGCGATGGTGCAACCAGCCCAATCACATCTTCAATCAAGTATTTCCGCGACGAATACATCGCACACCTTACAAACGGTGCATGTCCATTCGATCCAGTTAAATCAACTCTCTTCTCTGGAGCTAACGCATAATGACAACGACTCAAGAGAACGCAACAGCGCAAGCAGTAGAACTCATCACCGTTGTTATCGACGGTTTTGAAGTTAGCGTCCCTAAGGGAACTCTGGTTATTCGCGCCGCTGAAAAACTTGGAATTCAGATCCCTCGTTTCTGCGATCACCCATTGCTAGATCCAGTTGGTGCTTGTCGCCAATGTTTAGTTGATATTGAAATCAACGGTCGTGCCTTTCCAAAGCCACAGGCTTCTTGCACAATTCCAGTAGAACCAAACATGATTGTAAAAACTCAATTGACTTCACCAGTTGCTGAAAAAGCACAACGCGGCGTCATGGAGCTCTTGCTAGTTAATCACCCACTTGATTGCCCAGTTTGCGACAAGGGTGGCGAATGCCCATTGCAGAATCAAGCGATGAGTACCGGTAACGGAGAAACGCGCTTTGAAGGCGTAAAGCGAGTATTTGAAAAACCTGTTGCGATTTCTTCACAAGTTCTACTCGATCGCGAACGTTGCGTTCTGTGCGCACGTTGTACACGTTTTTCTGATCAAATCGCTGGCGATCCATTTATTACCCTTAACGAACGTGGCGCTTTGCAACAAGTTGGAATTTATGAGAACCAACCATTCGAGTCTTACTTCTCAGGCAATACCGTTCAAATTTGTCCAGTTGGCGCTTTAACTGGTGCGGCTTATCGCTTCCGCGCACGTCCATTTGATTTAGTTTCAACGCCATCTGCATGCGAACACTGCGCATCAGGTTGCGATATGCGCACCGATGTTCGCCGTGGAAAGACTTTGCGTCGCCTTGCAGGCGATGATGCTGCAGTAAATGAAGAATGGAACTGCGATAAAGGTCGCTGGGCATTTAAATATGTAACAGCAGTTGACCGCCTGACGACTCCGCTTGTCCGTGGTGCTGATGGTGTTCTTGCACCAGCATCCTGGCCAGAAGCACTCGCTGCCGCATCTGCTGGATTAAAGGGAAAGCGCAGCGCAGTTCTGGTCGGAGGTCGTGCAACAACCGAAGATGCATACGGTTACAGCAAGTTTGCTCGTATCGCACTCGGAACAAACGATATTGATTTCCGTACTCGCGTTACATCAGATGAAGAACGTGATTTCTTGGCAGCTAAAGTTGTTGGATCATCGACAACTTATCGCGATATCGACGTTGCAGATCACGTTGTTTTGGTCGGCTTTGAACCTGAAGAAGAATCACCAATTGTTTTCTTACGCATCAATAAGCAGGTTCGCAAGCGTGCGCTAAAGGTAAGCGCTGTCGCAACCAAACTTTCTATCGGTGTTGAAAAGTTAAAGGCAAACTTTATAAAAGTAGCACCTGGCGCAGAAAGTGCCGCGGTTACTTCACTTGAATTAACTGCTAAGTCAGTAATTCTTATCGGAGAACGTGCTTCGGAAACTGCAGGACTACTTACAACGATTGCTAGCGTTGCTGAAAAATCTGGCGCAAAGATTGCTTGGATTCCTCGTCGCGCAGGCGAGCGAGGTGCACTTGAGGCCGGCGCCATTGGTGCGCTTCTTCCGGGTGGCCGCCCAGTATCTGATGCAGCAGCCCGCGTGGACATTGCAGCTGTATGGGGAGTCCCAACACTTCCAGCAAATCCAGGACGCACTACGAATGAAATCATCAGCGCGCTTAATTCTGGAGAACTCGATGCAGTCGTAATTGGCGGAGTTGACCCACTTGATATGCCAAATGGATCAGCAGCAATAAGTGCGCTAAAGAAATCTTTTGTTGTCTCACTTGAAATCGCAACTTCTGCAGTCACTGATATTGCAGATGTCGTTCTTCCAGTTGCTGCGGTAACTGAAAAATCCGGATCATTCCTTAATTGGGAAGGACGTCCACGTGCATTCGATGCGGCCGTCGCTGATTCACTAAACCGTTCTGATTTACGTATCTTGTCTGCGCTTGCAGATGTGATGGGCGAATCCATCATGCTCGGAACTGTTACTCAAGCAGCTCGTGAAATTGCATCGCTTGGTAAATGGGATGGTGCTCGTGTGCAACTTTCAAGCGTTGCAACAACTGGCGCCAATAAAGTTTCTGGAAATGAAGCGCTACTCACATCTTGGCGTCGCTTGCTAGATCTTGGGACACTTCAAAAGGCTGAAGCGAACTTGGCAGGCACTGCCCGTAAATCTGTTGCCGTTATTTCACCAAAGCGCGCCGATTCACTTGGCGTCAAAGATGGCGACATTTTGCGCGTTTCAAATTCACATGGTTCTATCTCATTGCCAGCACTGGTTGAAAATATTCATGATGACGCTGTCTGGGTACCGCGTAATTCATTTGGATCACAAACTTTGGTTTCTCTAAACGCAGCACATGGCGACGTAGTAACGGTGGTGAAAGCATGAATAACGCAACTCTGTTACTAGATGATCCAGGTTGGATTATTACCCTCAAAGCGGTAATTGTCTTTGCTGTATGTGTTGTTTTAACAATCATGTCTGTTTGGGGAGAGCGTCGCATCGTTGCTCGCATGCAGATGCGCGTTGGGCCTAACCGCGTTGGAAAATTTGGACTTATCCAAGCACTCGCCGATGGCGTGAAACTTGCACTCAAGGAAGATTTAATTCCAGCAGCGGCAGATAAAGTCGTCTTCGTAATTGCGCCAATTATCAGTGCAACCGCTGCCTTTATGGCCTTTGCGGTTATGCCATTAACAGGACCGGTAAATTTCTTTGGTGAAGAAACCGTAATGCAGTTAACAGATATTCCGGTTGGAGTTCTCTACGTATTGGCGATCGCCTCTGTTGGTGTTTACGGAATTGTTCTTGCTGGTTGGTCTTCTGGATCTACCTATCCACTGCTTGGCGGACTTCGTTCCAGTGCGCAAGTAGTTTCTTATGAAATTGCGATGGGACTTTCCCTCGTTGCAGTCTTTATCTACTCAGGTTCAATGTCCACATCTGCAATTGTTCAAGCGCAGCAGGACACCTGGTGGTATGGACTTGTTCTCTTCCCATCATTTGTAATTTATGCAATTTCAATGGTTGGCGAAACAAACCGAGCGCCATTTGACTTAGCAGAAGCTGAAGGCGAACTCGTTGGTGGATTCCACACTGAGTACTCATCACTTAAATTCGCACTCTTCTTCTTGGCCGAATACGTAAACATCATTGCTGTATCTGCTCTTGCAACGACATTGTTCCTCGGTGGTTATCATGCAATTCCAGGCCTTGGCTTCACTGAGCAATGGCTCGGTGGTTGGTTCACTTTGATCTGGTTCTTTATAAAAGTCTTATTCTTCTTCTTTATCTTCGTCTGGTTACGCGGAACACTTCCACGTTTGCGTTATGACCAGTTCATGCAATTTGGCTGGAAAGTATTGATTCCAGTTTCACTACTTTGGATCTTGGTAGTTGCAACGCTTCGCGTTATCTCGACATCCAGCCAATCGCGCGTAGTTACCTTTGGGTTTGCAGGCGTGGTCGTACTCGTCGTCCTGGGAATTTCAACAGCCTTTGAATATTCCAAGAAGAAGCGCACATCTGTGGTTCATCCGGAAGCGGCTGCGCCAGATTTTGC
>CANGVO010000083.1 GCA_947457445.1 Actinomycetota bacterium
CCAACAGGTGCACAAGATGTTCCTGTTACACCAGTTGTAATCAATAGCGTCACAATCGCTTAACTTTCAAATATGTATCAAATGAAGCGTTCTGCAACGCTTTCATTAATCACGGTAATTTCAGCTGCGTACTTAGTTAATCTGGTTTACCCAGAGTTTTACGATTACACAGCTCTCTTTCGCCCATTTGTAGACTCTGGTGAATACTGGCGGCTTTTTACCGTGGCACTTGTTCACGGCGGACTTACACATCTATTTTTTAATATGTTCTCATTACTTGTTTTAGGAAATCCCGTTGAAGCAGCCCTTGGTAAAGCGCGCTTTCTTGTAATTTTCTTTGTATCCCTTTTAACCGGATCTCTCGCATCTATTTATTTAAATAGCTACCCACATATTTCAGTAGGGGCATCGGGTGCGGTCTTTGGTTTATTTGGAGCTTTCATTGCTATGCGCAAAATGATCAGCGAGGGCGTACGCGACATTTATGTAATCGTCGGTCTGAACTTCGTATTCGGCTTTGTATTAGGCGGTGTGGACTGGCGAGCACACCTTGGAGGCCTTATTGGGGGCTACCTAACCACCGCCATATTGCTTCGAATTACACGTGTGTAATTCATACACACCTGTGTATGAATCCTGTGGATAACTATTTATTCACAAAGGCGGCCAAAATGTGGCTAGCTGCCCCGTTATAAAGGTCGTCTTTCGTAATACCTAACGACGCCTTCAAGTTATCTTCAAAACTATTTCCGATCAATTGATTTGTAATCAACTTCCGATAACCATCAAAACCATATTCCGAGATAACCCACTCGTATAAAAGTTGACCTAACAAATAAGAGGCTTCATGGGCTTCACTGTTTTTACTAAGTACCTCAACGTCTTTGAGCGCCGATACCACCATCTCCTTGCTTGTTAAAGATTTGAAAATCTTCATTCCACTATTCGTCTTCATATCGGAGACAAAAGTTTCGTACAGTTTGAAATATTCATCTGGCGTATTTGACGAAAGAGCAAAAGAAATAGTGTTTGTAGACCCTTCCCTAAATGTGGGAGGAAAGAACAAATCGTAAGAGTCTGAATCTGAGAATTTAACATTACGCCCGCTTTGCATGAAGTAGTCCTGTACAACATGCCAATATTCATGTTGTACAACCTGGATGCCATACGGGCGAATTGAAGTTAACGAAGACCCACTAAATAATCCCAGCCCAGCATGGCCCTGAGGAGGGTTATTCCGCAATAAATAATATCCAGCTATACCGATATTGTGTTCACGACCTCGGCCTGCATTCCATTGCTCAAACCAAGATGCATAACTTGCCATATTGAAATTCAAATTTAGGTCAGATTGAATTGCATCTGCGTCTTTTTCAGTATACAAATAAATATGAATCTTTTCCTTTTTAGTAAAGAAAGTTCCATAAAGCTTACTTGCAGATAGAATTTGCTTAATGTAAAGATTTTTCAAGTCAACAGGGAATGATTCACCTATGTGATAAACCAATTCTACATTTACAGAACCGTCTATTTCACTCGCCGCACGAATATTGGAAAAAGCCTTTAATTTAGTTGCCCTGTATGGATCATTCTTCATTTGATCAGCGGCTGGATTTACAGGTTTAATTACATTCGCTTTTTTCCAAGTTAATTTCTTACCATTTTTCACACAAACATAGGCAACCCCTGAAACTTTTGATGTTGCATTTAATCGAGCGCAGGAAGCTCCCGCCTTTGCCCCCGCATAGGCAGCAGAAAATGGTGTAAATAGCAGAATCAGACTGAGAGTAGCTGCGCTCAGTCTCTTCATTTATTCCGCCGCTTTAACGCTTCGAAGCAGTACTTGGGCAACATCCAAAACTTCTACATCGCTCTGACGCGCAACCATTCCATCGCC
This sequence comes from Actinomycetota bacterium, assembly GCA_947457445.1. Taxonomy (GTDB): domain Bacteria; phylum Actinomycetota; class Actinomycetes; order Nanopelagicales; family Nanopelagicaceae; genus Planktophila. The sequence continues at coordinate 1,898 of CANGVO010000083.1, forward strand.
AACCATCACGCGACAGAACGGACAAGCAACCGCAACTTCATCGACACCGGTGGAGATCGCTTCATCAACGCGATTTAAATTAATTCGGGTTCCAATTTTCTCTTCCATCCACATACGACCACCGCCACCACCGCAACAAAAAGATCTCTCTTGATTTCTTGGCATTTCAGTAATGTCGCAACCGGATGCTTCAAGTAATTCACGTGGTGGTGCATAGATCTGATTATGACGACCCAAGTAACAAGGGTCATGATAGGTCAACTTTTGTTCGCTCTTATGTGGACTTGGTTTTAAACGCTTCTCTTTAATTAAGGTGTTAAGCAATTGCGTGTGGTGCAACATTTCTAGTTCAAAACCACTTTGTGCATAATCACGACCGATTGTTGTAAAGCAATGCGGGCATGTAACAACAACTTTCTTCTTACCTTTTGGTCGACCTGCAAATACTTCATTAAATGTTTCAATGTTTTCGCGCGACAAGATTTGATATAGAAATTCATTTCCTGCGCGACGCGCTGGATCTCCGGTACATGTTTCGCGCTTTCCAAGAACGGCAAAGTTAACGCCGGCCATATATAGAAGTTCTGCCACAGCTTTTGTAGTCTTCTTCGCACGCTCTTCATAGGCACCGGCGCAACCCACCCAGAATAAATATTCAACCTCATCCGGCAATACACCTTCAACAACTCGAACCGGGAAATCACATTCGGCGATCCAGCCTTCACGGTCTTGTTTGTTAGCCCCCCACGGATTGCCCGCTTTTTCCAAATTGCGGAATGTTCCGCCAAGTTCAGTTGGAAATTCTGATTCCACCAAAACTTGGAAGCGACGCATATTTACAATGTGATCAACATGTTCGATATCCACTGGACATTCATTTACGCACGCACCACAAGATGTACAAGACCATAAAACATCAAGTGAAATAGGGCTGTTTTCCCCTACCAAAGCCTCAGTTTCAACAACCTTTGCCATCGCATGATCGCGCATCGCCATAATTAAAAGTTTTGGTGACAGTGGCTTATCTGTATGCCAAGCCGGACACTGTGATTGGCAGCGACCGCATTCGGTACAGCTGGTCATATCCAGCAGACCTTTCCAAGAAATATCAGAACGGTTGCCCAAACCAAAGACATCATCTTCAGACGGATCTTCAAAGTTAATTGGTTTGCCGTGCGACAACATTTCAGGAAGCGCGCCGAGAGACGCACTGCCATCACTGTTGCGTTTGTAGTAAATATTAAAGAATGCCAAGAATCGGTGCCATGCAATTCCCATTGTTAAATTGCTGGCAATAACGATAAACCAAGCCATTGAAATAACAATCTTTGCAGTAGCTACATAAAGAATCGCATTTTCGATTGATGCAACGTTCATATCTTTAAACGCGAGAACCGCTGGCCAAGAGATTGCATAGTGCCAATTCCAACTTGTCTCGCCAGCAAGCGCACCTTCTAGACCGCGAAGTGCTATGACACAAAAAACAATTGCCAGGATCGTTGCTTCTACGTAATAAGCCTTACCCATTCCAGATCCCGCAAAACGATTTAACATTCTAAATCTTGTAACTTGGCGAATACCAATTAAAGTAACAATTCCAATTCCGGTTGCGAGTGCAATAAATTCAGCAAACAATTCATAAACAACCCAATGACCAATCAACGGCAGAGCAAAATCAGGGTTTATAACTTGACCATAAGCGGTAACCAGCGTCCCAAAAAGTGCGCCAAAACCGATCATTACAAACCAGTGCGCAATTCCAGTACCGGTGAAGTTGAGCATCTTGGTATGACCCAAAACTTCTTTCAACATATTTTTTAAGCGCGCACTGCGATCATCGTTGCGAGTTGGATCAGGTTGCCCCTTGCGATAAATCGCGATCAGCTGGCGGACTCGGACCGTCAGCAAAACCAAAGCAAAAATGCTGATGAGGTAGGAAAGGCTGGCCAGGGCGATACGCATGAAGCGAGGTTACCGAGGGAGGGCGGGAATATCTGGGCAGGCGGGTGAGTTATATGGGATGGCTCAAACTTGAGTCGAAGCGACTCACTCTTTCGAGTAGAATCGACTCAGGTTAGAGCAGCCTCAACCCCAGATCGGGCTTGAGATGAGCTAAAAGTAAAAAGGAGCAATACAAATGGCTAGAGCAGTCGGAATCGACCTCGGAACAACAAATAGCTGCGTATCGGTACTCGAAGGTGGAGAGCCAACGGTTATCGCTAACGCAGAAGGCGCTCGCACAACCCCATCGATCGTTGCATTCGCCAAGAATGGCGAAGTCCTCGTCGGTGAAGTTGCTAAGCGTCAGTCAGTGACCAACGTTGAACGCACAATCCGTTCCGTTAAACGTCACATGGGTACTAACTGGACCATGGATATTGATGGCAAGAAGTACACACCACAAGAAATTTCTGCACGTATTCTGCAAAAGTTAAAGCGCGATGCCGAGTCTTATCTTGGCGAAACCGTAACTGATGCGGTCATCACCGTTCCTGCATATTTCTCTGATGCAGAACGTCAAGCAACTAAAGAAGCTGGCGAAATTGCCGGACTTAATGTGCTTCGCATTATCAACGAACCAACTGCAGCAGCGCTCGCATACGGTTTGGATAAGGCTGATCAAGAACAAACTATTTTGGTATTCGACTTAGGTGGCGGAACATTCGACGTCTCCCTATTGGAAATCGGCGATGGTGTTGTTGAAGTTAAAGCAACTGCCGGAGATAACCACCTTGGTGGAGATGACTGGGATCAAGCACTTGTCGATCACATGGTACAAACATTCGGTTCTAAGAACGGAATTGATTTAACAAAAGACAAGATGGCGATGCAACGTATTCGTGAAGCCGCAGAAAAAGCGAAGATCGAACTTTCATCTTCACAGCAAGCATCAATTAACTTGCCATACATCAC
>CANGVO010000084.1 GCA_947457445.1 Actinomycetota bacterium
CTATTTCAGTGATGCCAAATGCGGGTCTACCGATTCTTGGAGCAAAGGGAGCTGAATATCCTCTTGGCCCAGATGAGTTGGCGCAAGCGCTAGAAACTTTCGTAGGTGATTACGGGATCTCCTTAATTGGAGGTTGTTGTGGAACTACACCTGCACATTTAGCGGCGGTAGTTAAGAAGTTAGGCGCTAAGGCGATTCCAAATCGCGTTACCAACCTAGATCCCGGCGCCTCCTCGCTTTATCAATATGTGCCATTTCGACAAGACAATACATATCTAGCTATAGGTGAAAGAACTAACGCCAACGGATCTCGAGCCTTCCGTGATGCTCTGGTGAATGAAGATTGGGAAACCTGCGTTGAGATTGCTCGCGATCAGATTCGCGATGGGGCTCATATGCTGGATCTCTCCGTCGATTATGTTGGTCGCGATGGTGCAAAGGATATGAAGGAGCTAGCAACTAGATTTGCAACATCTTCAACTTTGCCAATTGTTTTAGACTCAACCGAGCCGGCTGTTTTAAAGGCTGGACTTGAAGCTCTCGGTGGAAGAAGCGTTATTAACTCTGTTAACTACGAAGATGGTGATGGTCCTACCTCACGTTTTGCGCGAATCATGCCGTTGGTCAAAGAACATGGCGCATCCGTTGTGGCTCTGACTATTGATGAAGAAGGTCAAGCCCGCGATTGTGAATGGAAATTGCGTGTTGCTAGACGCCTGATTAAAGATTTGACCGAGAACTGGCAGATGAAGACCGGCGATATTTTAATTGATTGTTTAACTTTTCCGATCGCAACTGGTCAAGAGGAAACTCGTCGTGATGGAATCGAAACAATAAACGCGATTCGAACCTTAAAAAAAGAGTTTCCTGAAGTTCAAACAACGCTTGGCGTATCCAATGTCTCCTTTGGACTAAATCCAGCGGCGCGCGTGGTGCTCAATTCTGTATTTCTCCATGAATGCGTTGTTGCGGGACTTGATTCGGCAATTGTGCATCCCTCTAAAATTACTCCTTTGGTGCGAATTGACCAACGGCAGAAAGAAGTAGCGCTTGATTTAATCTACGACCGACGCAAGTACGACGGCGATAACTGCATCTATGACCCTTTAACAGAATTTCTGCAGTTATTTGAGGGTGTGGAGTTAGCCGTTTCCCGCAATGTTCGAGCAGCAGAATTGGCGGCTTTGCCGCTCACAGAGCGCCTACAAAGACGAATAATTGATGGTGAAAAAGTAGGTTTAACAGATGATCTAGATCTTGCTATGAGCGAGGATATAAAGCCACTGCAGATTATTAATGATCACCTACTCGAGGGCATGAAGGTGGTTGGAGAACTTTTTGGTAAGGGTGAAATGCAATTGCCATTCGTTTTGCAAAGCGCGGAAGTGATGAAGAATGCGGTCGCCTATCTTGAGCCATTTATGGAAAAGACTGATGACGCTGGACGCGGAACGATGCTATTGGCAACTGTCAAAGGCGATGTTCATGACATTGGCAAAAATCTTGTAGATATCATCTTGTCAAATAATGGATATACCGTTGTAAATATCGGAATCAAGCAAACTATTAATCAAATAATTGATGCAGCGCAGGAGTCCAATGCAGATGTAATCGGCATGAGTGGACTTTTGGTTAAATCAACGGTGATCATGAAAGAAAACTTGGAAGAGATAACCAATCGTGGACTGGCCGATAAATGGCCTGTTGTACTTGGGGGAGCGGCGCTGACTCGCGCTTTCGTCGAACAAGATCTCGCTGCGGTTTTTCCTGGGGAAGTTAGATATGCGCGTGATGCTTTTGAAGGACTCCGTCTTATGGATGCCATCATGGCCGTAAAACGTGGCGTACCCGGAGCCGAGCTTCCGGCACTAAGAGAGCGCAAAGTTCCACTGCGTCCTAAAAAAGACGAAGTTCAGATAATCGATACTAAACGTAGTGATGTTGCCGAAGACGTTGACATTCCGAGTGCACCATTTCTCGGCTCACGAATTATTAAGGGTGTCGCTTTGGCCGACTATGTCGGAATGTTGGATGAACGCGCGCTTTACGTTGGTCAATGGGGTCTAAAGGGTGCAAGAGGTGAATTCGAAGAGATGGCTGAAAAAGAAGGAAGACCGCGCTTGCGTGCCCTTCTTAATCAGGTTCAATCTAAAGGCTGGCTAAACGCTGCCGTTGTTTACGGTTACTTTCCTTGTGTCAGCGAAGGTAATGATCTGATTATTTTGCATCACGAAGGTGAACTCAAAGGGACCGAACGAACACGTTTTACCTTCCCACGCCAATCACGAGATCGCCGCTTATGTTTAAGTGATTTTTTTGCCTCCAAGGAGTCGGGAAAGACTGACGTAGTTGCCTTCCATGTTGTGACTATGGGAAGTGAAATAAGCAAAGCTGCCGCCGAATTGTTCGCGGCAAATAACTACCGTGAATACCTCGAGTTGCATGGACTTTCTGTTCAATTAACCGAGGCCTTAGCTGAGCATTGGCACGCACGAATACGCGAAGAGTTAAGTGTTCGAGATCAAGATTCAAGCGATTTGCAGGGAATTCTAGATCAAGGTTATCGAGGCTCTAGATATTCATTCGGTTATCCAGCCTGTCCAGATCTGGAACAGCAGATACAACTTTGCGAATTACTTGATCCAGCGAGAATTGGCGTCGAACTTTCCGAAGAGTTCCAACTTCATCCGGAACAGAGCACCTCGGCGATTATTGTTCATCACCCTGAAGCTAAATATTTCAACGCCAACTAGTAGATTGAACTTATAACAAATGTTTGAGGCTGTCCTCTTTGATATGGATGGTCTTTTTATTGACTCGGAGCCGGATTGGCACGCAGCAGAAACCGAGATGATGCAGGGTTATGGCTATGACTGGAAAACATCCGATCAATTGCAATGCCTAGGCGGCCCATTGCAACGTGTGACCGAATATATGTCGAGATGCTTGAACGGTGAAATCTCACCCGAAATTCTGGGTGAGACCATAATCTCTGAAATGCAGATCAGATTATCTTCAAGCATTTCCTACATGCCTGGTTCCGTTGAGTTTTCTAAAATGATTTACGACCAACAAATTCCTCAGGCTCTGGTCAGCGCTAGTCCGCGTCAACTGGTCGATGCGGTCATAACTAAGCTACCTAAAAACTATTTTAGAGAAACGGTTGCATCTGGAGACATTGCACGTACCAAACCATTCCCAGATCCATATCTACACGCTGCTAAATTACTAGGTGTTGAAATAAAGAATTGTCTTATTTTCGAAGATTCTCCAACAGGTATCGCGGCAGCCACTGCAAGCGGAGCGTTCGTCGTTGCAATCCCGCATTTTATTGAGATAGCCGAAACTGCCCGCCTGAAAGTTTCCAAAAGTTTTTTGGATATTAGAGATGTGGATTTAGAGCAATGGTGGGAACTCAACCAACATGAGCTGGGCAAATTGTCTTAAAGAAGCACCAATCGCATAGCTTTGTCGGTCTAGGTCTAAATTCGTTGCGGTCTATCGCTCTTAGAATATCTGCTGCAATGTCAAAGAGGATGCGTTCGGTCTTAACCAATTCAGCTTCGGTGGGAACGCTCTTTACTAGACGAGTGTCTCCGAGATAGATGAGCTGCAGTAATTTCGGAATGACTCCGTTGTTTTTCCAGTACAAAAGAGCATAAACGCGAAGTTGAAAGAGTGCCTTTTCTTCCCATCCCGGCTTAGGAGATTTACCTGTCTTGTAATCAACAATTCGGACTTCACCAGTTGGTGCAACATCTAATCGATCGACGTAACCATGCAGATATAGATCTTCCGAAAGATCGATCTCTAGATGGAGTTCGCGAAATGTCGGCTCAAAGGTGTTTGGCGATTCAAGTGTGAAATAGTTGCCGAGAAGTTCTTCTGCGCGCTTAAACCATGAAGGCTCATCAAGCACGAGTTTTGCAATCTCCGGCTTGGCCTCGATTTGTGCCTTCCATCGCGAAGGAAGTAGTTCAGTAGCTCTTTTAAGATCTCGATCCGGGGCAGGGAGTTCGAAGAGATCTTCTAGAACGGTATGAATCAGAGTTCCGCGTTCGGCATCGACACTGGGAGGCTCGGGCAATAAGTCGATAGTGCGATATTTGTAGAGTTGCGGGCAATTATTGAAGTCGTTGATGCGGCTTGGGGACAGTCGCAGTTGGCTCATGCGGTTGAAGATACAGCCTTTAGGGCCGCTACACCTAAGATGCTCCTGTGTCTAAGCGATCAGAAAGTACGTCAAGCGCGGCGGAAGAGCGCAATCGTGGCTTCTTCGTCGCTGGCGATCGCGTTCAGTTAACGGATCAAAAAGGAAAGATTTACAGCATCACCATCACGCCAGGTAAAGAATGGCACACCCATAAAGGTTGGATTGTTCATGACGATCTAATCGGTTTACCCGAAGGTTCAGTAATTAGTACAAGTGCTGGGCTCAAGTTCACGGCATTCATTCCATTGCTCACTGATTACGTACTCTCAATGCCACGCGGTGCAACAATTGTTTATCCTAAAGATTCAGCGATGATCGTTGGGTTCGCCGATATTTTTCCAGGTGCGCGTGTACTAGAAGCTGGGGTCGGTAGCGGTGCGCTAACGCTCTCGTTGCTACGTGCGGTAGGC
>CANGVO010000085.1 GCA_947457445.1 Actinomycetota bacterium
GATGGGTGCTGTGGACCCATATTTACAACTACGCGTTCTTCTTTTGCTTGACCAATTTCAGTTACGAGTGAATCCCAATCGCCACCGGTTACTGAGAAGACAGTGCCTTCGGTTGTTTCACGCGATGATGCATATGGATCTGCGTATGTACTCACTTGTATGTCCTCCGATCTGATGGAGGTGGTGTAACAGCGCCTTTATATTCCACACCGATTCCGCCAAGTGCGTAATCCTTACGTTGTGGATGTCCTTGCCAATCATCTGGCATCAAAATGCGAGTTAATCCTGGGTGGCCATCAAAGACAATTCCAAACATGTCAAAAGTTTCGCGTTCGTTCCAGTTAGATCCGCCCCAAACTTCAACGAGTGAAGGAATATGCGGATCGGTATCTGCAACAGATACTTCTAGACGAATTCGCTGGTTGTTTGTAATAGAGAGCAAATGATAAACGGCATGAAGTTCGCGGTTGGTATCTTCTGGATAATGAACGCCAGAGACTCCCATAGACATTTCAAATTTAAGTTTGTCGCGCAAAATCAAAGCAACTTCAACTAAACGCTCACGCTTAATGTGCAAAGTTAATTCGCCACGATCAACGACAACGCGTTCGATGGCATCAGCGAAATCTGGATATGCGCGTTCTAAATCATCAGCGACTTGATCAAAATATCCACCGTATGGACGCTCAGTTGAGCCGGTGCTTGCCGCGCTACGAACTAGCCCGCCGTAACCAGAGGTATCCCCAGTTCCGTGCGCGCCAAACATACCCGTCTGATCTTGTGACATTTAGGCCAACAACCCCTTTAACTGATGAGTTGGAAGCGCATTCATCGCAGCGAGTTCTACTTCTTTAATAACTTTTTCGCGGTTAGGTCCAAGCTTTTCGTCGTAAATTTGATCGTGCAATTTAAGAATTGCATCCATCAACATTTCTGGACGTGGTGGACAACCAGGCAAATAAATATCCACTGGTACTACGTGATCTACGCCTTGCACAATCGCATAGTTGTTAAACATTCCGCCTGAAGATGCACATGCACCCATTGCGATAACCCACTTCGGTGCAGCCATTTGATCATAAATCTGGCGAAGAACCGGGGCCATTTTATTTGAAACACGACCAGCAACGATCATTAAATCTGCTTGACGTGGGGATGCGCGGAAAACTTCCATACCAAATCGCGCTAAGTCATAACGACCTGCACCAGCTGCCATCATCTCAATTGCGCAACATGCCAAACCAAAAGTTGCTGGCCAAAGTGAGTTCTTACGCATGTAACCTGCAAGTTTCTCAACAGATGTGAGAACAATTCCGCTAGGTAATTTTTCTTCTAATCCCACTCGAGACCTCCGCGGCGCCATACATATGCATAAGCGACGAATACTGTTGCGATGAAGATTGCCATTTCAACCAAACCAAAAAGTCCGAGTTGATCAAATGTGACAGCCCATGGATAAAGGAAAACAATTTCAATATCGAAAATAATAAAGAGCATCGCTGTTAAAAAGTACTTAACCGGGAAACGTCCACCTTGTGCGGCTTGTGGTGATGGTTCAATTCCGCATTCGTACGCTTCTAGTTTTGCGCGGTTATATCGAGCAGGACCAGTAACTGCTGCTGCGACGATCGAGATTAAAGCGAACCCAAAGCCAACCGCGGCAATCGCGAGAATCGGAACATACGGATTTGAGCTCACAGGCGAAATCCTAAGGCGGCCACGGGGGTGGTCTTGACCGTTAGGCCTTCACGCCTCTGTGAACTGCAACAACACCAAAGGTCAGGTTGGTCCAGCCGACTTGGCTCCAGCCGGCGGCCTCGATCTTGGCGGCGAGCGCCTTCTGATTTGGCCAGGCACGGATGGATTCAGCCAGATATATATAGGCATCTGGGTTGGACGAAGTCTTCTTGGCGATAGCCGGCAAAGCGCGCATCAAGTAATTGGTATAAATCGTGCGGAAAGGCGCCCAAGTTGGGCTGGAAAACTCGGCGATGACGATCCGACCGCCCTTTTTCGTTACACGTAGGGCTTCTTTGAGAGCTTTATCGGTATCTGAGGTATTGCGCAGGCCAAAGGAGATGGTCACAACGTCGAATTCCCCATCGCCGAATGGCAGATTTAGGGCATCGGCGAAGGTAAAGGGCAGATGCGGGCGGGCTTTTCGGCCGGCATCCAGCATCCCTTGCGAGAAATCAGCTGGGATGACATCGGCGCCCGCGGCAGCCAAGGGCTCGGAACTCGACCCGGTTCCGGCAGCCAAATCCAAAATTTTCATTCCTGGGCCTGGAGCGATGATCGCCGTTGTTGCCCGGCGCCAAGCCTTGGTTCGGCCCAGGCTCAAAAGATCGTTGACCAGGTCGTACCTCTTGGCCACGCCATCGAACATTGCGGCGACTTCATCGGGGTTTTTATCCATATTTGCGCGCGACATGGGCCAAGTCTCTCGCAAGAGTAGGCTCATCCACAACTCAAAGGCCGTAAAGGGGTAATTAATGTCGATCGCGACCGGATCACTTCGAGCAACCATGTTCCCGCGAAGTTCAGCGCTCACACAGGCGGGCTTTATCGTTGGCGGAACTCTCTTTATTGCCGCAATGGCGCAGATTGCAATTCCCGTTCCGGGTTCTCCCGTTCCAGTCACCGGACAAACTCTTGCGGTCTATTTAATTGGAACCACTTATGGTTCACGTTTTGGTTTTGCAACTTTTGCAACATATTTATTAGCTGGAATCGCTGGCGCTCCTGTATTCGCTGCATCAACTGGGCCTAGCGCACAAGGCTTGGCACGTTTAACTGGTGCAACTGGAGGTTATTTAGTCGGAATGCTGGTTGCGACTCTGGTTTTAGGTGCGCTCGCAGATCGCAAAGCGGATCAGAAATTTAAAACTTCATTCCCAGCGTTGATTCTGGGAAGTGCAATTGTTTTTGCATTTGGCTTAACTTGGTTGCATGCATCGCTTGATTTAACTTGGGCACAGACAATTAGTGCAGGACTAACTCCATTCATCTTTGGTGAAGTAATCAAAATTGCTATAACTGCAACTTCACTCCCGCTTATCTGGCGCAAAATTTCGCAGAAGCTTTCGCGCTAAAGTAATTTTCTATGCCTTCCCTAATTTCAGTTACTTCTGCACGCCTTGGCGAACATCTGCCATTGCTTGAACTACTAACTGATGATGCTCCTGTGTCATGGGTGCGCGGTGGCGACGGCTTGGTCGGTTGGGGCATTTATGCAAAAACCGTTGTAACTGGGCCAAATCGTTTTGCCGATGCCCGGACATGGTGGCATCAACAACTTGAGAAATTTTCAGTTTCAGATTCAGTTCACTTAAGTGGTACTGGACCAGTTCTTTTTACTTCTTTTTCATTTGATCAAAATGAAGAATCCGTCTTGGTTATTCCAAAAATCGTGGTCGGTATGCGCAACGGCAGCTCTTGGATAACTTGGATCGGTAACCAACCACAGCCTGCGCTGCAAGAAAGTAAAGAATTACTAGGCGACGCCGAATTTAACTGGGGCGACGGTTCGCTTAGCCCTGCTGAATGGCAACTTCGCGTTGCGAAAGCAATTGATGAGATAGAAAAAACAGAACTTGAAAAAGTTGTTCTTGCGCGTGATCTAAGAATTAATTCACATAGGCCAATCGATGCTCGCAAAATTTTGCGCAATTTAGGAGCGGAATATCCTTCAACTTGGATTTTTTCTGTCGATGGCCTTGTTGGAGCGACTCCAGAGTTATTACTTCGTCTTTCTCGCGGCATGGTTACCTCGCGTGTTTTGGCTGGAACTATTAGCAAGACTGGCGATGACGAGAAAGATTTGGCACTTGCTGCATCTCTCGCGCGCTCCTCAAAAGATTTAGAAGAACACGAATACGCAGTCCGTTCGGTGGCAGATGCACTCGATCCTTTCTGCACATCAACTAACGTCCCGGAATCTCCATTTGTTCTTCACTTGGCAAATGTTATGCATCTGGCGACTGACGTAACGGGCGCGCTAATTGAGAGTAAGAAAAACGTCGATGCATTTACAATTTTGGAGAAACTTCATCCATCTGCGGCAGTATGCGGAACCCCAACTAATATCGCGGCACAGCTCATTAAACGCATCGAAGGCATGTCGCGAGGTCGATATGCCGGTCCTGTCGGTTGGCTTGATGCGCGCGGAGATGGTGAACTTGGAATTGCACTTAGATGCGGTCAAATTACAGGAAATGAAATTCAAATCTATGCTGGTTGTGGCATTGTCGCTGGCTCAAATCCAGAGAAAGAACTGAGCGAAAGCAATGCAAAATTTGCGCCAATGCGTAGCGCACTAAATTAAATCGAAGCCATCTTTTCGTAAAGGTTTTTAATTAGATCTGCGTTTGCTTCACGATCAGGCACTTGGCAAACAACAACGCTTATACCTGTTACTGGCTTCGTTATTTCTTGGCGCAGTTGATCCACATTAGAAATCGACTTGGAATCGATCCCCATGGCTGCAGCGATCACAGCAGGATCTAATCCGTGCGGTGTGCCAAATACTTGTTCAAAGCCAGCAACGCCTCGTTGCGGCAAAGTTGAGAAAATTCCGCCACCGTCGTTGTTAATTACAAAAATTCGCAAGTTAATTTCTTCGC
>CANGVO010000086.1 GCA_947457445.1 Actinomycetota bacterium
CTGATTCATCAGTTAAGTTTGCAAATGCTGGCGATGAAGGCGCACAAGTAATTGTTCGCTGGGATCCAAAGAATCCACCAAAGCCAGGAGACACAATTACCGTAACTGCAGTACCTGCTTCAGTTCACTTGTTTAGCTCTTCAACTGGAGAGCGCGTTTAGTAATAACCATTAATTAGAAAACCCCCTCCACAATTGTGGCGGGGGTTTTCTAATTAAAAGGGCTTTGAAAATTCAGTCTCTTCACTAACTTCGATTTCAAGCAGACGATTCCACTTTGCGGTGCGCTCGGATCCGTGAGTAGATCCAACTTTAATTTGCCCGGCACGCCAGCCGATTGCCAGATCTGCCAGCCACGAATCCTCTGTTTCACCGCTGCGAGCTGAGACCACAGTTGCAAAGTTATTTGCGTGTGCGTGATCCAAAACTCGATGAGTGGATGTGACTAAACCATTCTGATTGGCCTTGATAAGAATTGCGTTTGCGCTGACTTCGGCGATGCCACGCTCAAGGCGATGCAGATTGGTGGTAAATAAATCATCGCCCAGAATCTGCAATTTCTCAGGTGCTTGCTTGGTAAAAGCTGTCCAAGCCGCCCAATCATCTTCGGCAAAAGGATCTTCGATTGAGGAAATCGGATAAGTATTTACCAAATTCAACATCTCATCGACAAATTGGTCAGATGAATACGAAGTTCCTGAAGTAGTTAAAGAATATTTACCATCTCCATAGAACTGAGTGGATGCAATATCTAGCGCCAGAGATACTTTTCCTGACAAACCGAGTAGTTCAATCTGCGCCAAAACAAATTCGCAGGCATCATCTGTTGTTTTAAATGAGAGTCCAAGGCCACCTTCATCTGCAACCAAGTGGGTAATTCCGTGAGATTTGCCGTCACTTGCCGCACGTTCGCGAATTGCAACAACCCAAGAAAGGGCTTCGGCAAAATTTTTGGCAGCATGCGGAATCACGAGCACATCTTGAATATCTAAACTGCGATTTGCGTGCGCTCCCCCGCTTAAAATATTTATCATCGGCATTGGAATTAAAAGCGGTCCAGTTGGTTGATAGAAACGCACAAGGGATTTTCCTGATACGTGGGCAGATGCTTTTGCGACAGCTAAGGATGTTGCGAGAGTTGCATTCGCACCAATTTTTTGATGGCCAGGCGTTGGATCTGCTTCAACTAAAATTCCATCTATCGCCGCCGGATTTAGACTGTGGCCGATTAACTTAGGCGCAATTATTTCGTTGATATTGGCAACCGCTGAAAAAACTGATTTCCCGCCATAGAACGTCTCCGCTCTGCCAGTTCCAACATCACGTAGTTCGTGCGCTTCGTGGGCACCAGTTGATGCACCCGATGGCACGCGAGCTGTATGAATTGAGCCATCACTTAAAGTTAAAGTTACGGCGACCGTGGGGCGACCGCGAGAATCCAGAACTTGATAGGCCAAAACTTTCTTTATATTCATCGCAAGGCGCTCTCAAATAACTGGGTAAAAGTCATATCCGAATCTAACAGCGCAGCCTTTGTAATTGCCACCAAAAGTTGCTGCGCTGGCTCATCCAAGTAATTTACGGGTGATACCCCTTCAACTCGAGCCAGAGCAATTAGGGCTACATGTTGGGCCAGGCTATCGGCCACTGGAATTCTGGAGGTTTCTTGATACTTTTCCAAGAACTGAGTTGCGGTGCGAATCAATAATTCTTTTTCGTCCACATCTTCCGTTCTAATTGTCTTGCATAACAAATGAGCCAGCAGAAAAGCTAAGTCAAAGACCGGATTGCCAGTATGTGCCACTTCAAAGTCGAGAACTATTGGACGATTTTCCTTCGTTGCCATGATGTTCTTGGGCGAGAAATCACCGTGTACTAGCGTGATTTTTATTTGCGTTATCTCTGCAATTAATGTGTTTATTGTTGTCAAAAGATTTGCGTTGACCGCCGCTACTGCGCGATAGAAAGGGGCGACCCTTAACTGTTCGAAGAGCGAGTCCTCCATAAAGCCTGCTTTGATTTCTGCAGACAGCGCTGCAGTGTTATGCCACTTTGCCAGAATTAAACCCAGTTCGGTGCCCATTTCGGGATGGATGCGACCCTCCAACATATCTATCTTCCAGTTAGTACAAGTGTGCGGAAGGCGCGACATGGTCAGTGTAAATTCTTCAGGATCGCAATCAATTAACTCGGGAACACTTTCGGGTGTGATCTGGTGATATACGCGCATTGCATTTGCTTCAACTATCGCGCGGCGTTGATCGGCCACCCACTTAGCTTTAGTTTTAAGTTCAGGAAGAGCCTGCTTAACAACGATGCTTATATCTGGGTTATCAATTGCTAAAACAATGCAAGAGACGCCACCAGTGAGAATTTCCACGGTGGCGTCGCCTGTTAATAGTCCGCGCTTTCTCAGGTAAGGCAGTACCGAACCTTCATCGAGCACGAGATGTAGTTACTTATCCCTTTAATGAACCTGACAAAAGGCCACGAAGGAAGTAACGACCTAGGAATAGGTAGACCAGCAACGTTGGGATTGAAACGATCAACGATGCCGTCATGTTATTTCCGTAGTAAACCTGGTTGCCAGAGCCAGTAATGAAGTTAAGGGCAGTTGTTGCAACGGCTAAGTCTGGTGATCCACCAGTTAGGAAGATTGCAAACAAGAAATCGTTCCATGCAGATGTGAACTGCCAGATAAGAACAACTACGAAACCAGGAATTGATAGCGGGAGGAAGATTGTGCGGAAGATACGAACCATTCCGGCGCCATCTACACGCGCTGCTTCAATTAGCTCGTTAGGAATCGCTGCATAGTAATTACGGAAGATCAAAGTACAGATCGGAATACCGTAAACGACGTGAGCAAATACCAGAACATAGATTGACCCACCGATGCCTGCCCACTGATTAAACTGAGTCAGAGGAATCATGATCGCTTGGTAAGGAATAAACATTCCGAATAGGAACGTGGTAAATATTGCTGTTGATCCCTTAAAACGCCACTTGGCGAATACGAATCCGTTGATTGCGCCAATTACCGCTGAGATTAAGGATGACTGAACCACGAAGAAGAGAGTGCGGCCCATTGGGACTTTTAACTGATCCCAAGTTGGACCCCATGCGCTGAAGTCGAGTTTTGTTGGTGGGATAAAAGCCGCTGATTGGGTTACGCCAGTGATTCCCTTTACTGAGTTAATCACCATGATGTAGATAGGAAGTGCGGCGATCACAAAGAGAATCGAAAGAGCTATATAACGAAATACCAGCCAGAACTGGCCTTTGCCATCCAGTTTTCGCTTATTGCGAATATCTACTTTTTTCGTAACGCGGGATGCGATATCGGTACTCACTTGTTCGCCTCCTCAGTCTTGTTTACATAAACCAGATATGGAATAACTGCGACCGCGATCATCAACAAAATAACGATCGCAATTGCTGCGCCGGCGGCAAAATTCTGGAAATCAAAGATAACTTGCCACATATAAATGGCGAGAACCTTTGTTACATAACTCTTTGTTGCAATACCAAAGATTAGGTCGAAGACCTTCATCGAGATATGGCCCAAAATAATCAGAACAGTTAGGAATGTAGGAGAGAGTTGTGGGAACAAAATGTGGCGATAAATTTTAAATTCAGAGGCGCCATCGACTCGCGCTGCCTCACGAAGATCATCAGGGATACCGCGGAAACCAGCCAAAAATAGCGCCATTACATATCCGGCCATCTGCCAAATTGCGGGAAGCGCCATCGCATACATCGACCCGGCCTCTGATGTGTACCAATCGCTTTGAAGGAACCCGAGACCGATTTTTTGCAAGAGATAGTTAAGTCCAGTTGCATCAGCATCGCGTGCCGAGTCCATCAACCAACGCCATGAAGTACCCATCGCGATAAATGAGATTGCCATTGGGTATAGATAAGTGGAGCGGAAGAATCCTTCGCCCTTAATGCCTTTTTCAAGCAGTAGCGACATGATCAAGCCGGAAAGTAGGCATCCGATCATAAATACGATTGTGAATTTTAGAAGGTTTGAAAGTGCGTGGGTGAATTCAGGATCCACCAGCAAATCTCGGTAATTTGTTAAACCAACAAATTTAATTTCAGTTTCCCAGGCGTTGGTCCGGTTAGTTAACGATTCACGGACTGTGTAACCAATCATTCCGTAAACGAATACCGCCATTGCAAGAATGGATGGGAGTACGAAAAAGAATCCGCCCCAAGGGCTATGGACTCGATTTTTCTTTACTTTCACGTATTTACGCCTCTCAAAATTATTTTCAAAATCAAAACTACTTGTAAAAGTCTGAGTTCTGGCGGAACCTTGCGGTTCCGCCAGAACTCAGATCTGACTTACTTTTTGCTACCTAACAGTTAATAAATTAACCGTTGCGGTTTGCCTTTGAAGCAGAAGTTAGAGCAGCGACGAATCCCTTTACGTCCTTTGCTCCACCTGTGTAGAAGCGGCCAACTGCTGAGTTGTAAGCAGCCATGCCAGCGTTGCCCCAGTTAACGCCGTGA
>CANGVO010000087.1 GCA_947457445.1 Actinomycetota bacterium
CCAGGGCCATGACGCAATGCACCGATGCGATTGCCGCCTCGATAAAAGTGATCGAATTGATTCGAAGGAAGCTTGGCAGGGGTAGTTGAACTATGTGGCATGGTTCTAGACTACTTGCAGGAACTACAGATTTTCCACCTAAATTGGAGCCTATAAATGTCTGATGTATCAATTCGCCTGAAGCGTCTTTTTAACAATGGTCGTTGCTTCGATATCGCAGTCGATCATGGCTTTTTTGGTGAAGGCACATTTCTTGCCGGTATCGAAGATATGAGCGCCGCGGTAGATACGTTGATAACCGCCGCCCCTGATGCGATTCAGTTAACTTTGGGACAAGCAAAACTGTTGCAAAACAACCCGAATCCCCACAAGCCTTCGCTTGTGCTGCGCACCGATGTGGCAAATGTTTACGGAAAAGTGATTCCGGATCATCTATTTAGTATTTTGTTGGAAGAACCAGTTTTGCAAGCGGTGCGTCTTGATGCCGCGATTGTTGTTGTAAACCTGCTTGATCTGCCAGGGCGTCCTGAACTTCGCGATGCATGTATCCGCAACATTATGACTTTAAAAGCGCAGTGTGAGCATTACGGAATGCCGCTAATGGTTGAACCGTTGGTAATGAAGGACGCAACCAGTGGTGGCTATACCTCTGATGGTGAATTGGAAAAAGTTGTGCCATTGGTGCGCCAAGCAATTGAGCTGGGTGCAGATGTTATTAAGGCAGACCCAACTGATAACGCAGCCGATTATCACCACGTTATTCAAACCGCGGGAACTATTCCGGTGCTAGTTCGTGGTGGCGGTCGAGTATCTGATGAAGAACTTCTAAATCGCACCGCTGAAGTTTTGAAGCAAGGAGCAGCTGGAATTGTGTATGGCCGAAACATCATCGCTCATCCAAAACCCGCCAAGATGACGCAAGCGCTGATGGCGATGTTGCATAAAGGAACATCAGCTGCCGATGCGCTAAAGATTGTTAACACTTGACATGTCATCGCAAAAAATAGTTAAGGTCGGAATAATCGGCGGCGGATTGATGGGCCGAGAACTTTTGGCTCTGGTCGGACGCTGGGATGCGTTATTAGATCATCCGGTTCGACCAGTTATTACTGCGATTGCCGATACATCCGATGCGGTACGTGAGTTTTTTACTAATGCAGGAGTGGCAGAGTCATATAGCGATTACAAGCAATTACTGGCAAGCCCCAATGTGGATGTTGTTTACATTGCCGTTCCTCACAACTTGCACGAAGAGATTTATATTGCGACGATCAACGCCGGCAAAGATTTCTTAGGAGAAAAACCATTCGGTATTGATTTAGCGGCCGCTGAAAAAATCTCTGCTGCTTTAGCTGGAAAACCCAACTTTGTGCGCGTATCTAGTGAGCTACCTTTTTATCCTGGCGCACAAGCTGCAGTGCGTGAGGTGCTAACTGGCAACCTTGGCGAAATAGTCGAAGTTCGATCCGGATTACTTCACTCTTCAGACATTGACCGCAAAAAGAAAATTAACTGGAAACGTCAACGCAAATTCTGTGGTGATATCGGAGTTTTAGGCGACCTCGGAATGCATGCAGCACATATCCCGTTGCGATTGGGATACACACCCACCAAGGTTTTTGCAGTCTTAGATGACATCGTTACACATCGTGAAAGTGATGCGGGCGATCAAGTTCCTTGCGATACTTTTGATAACGCAGTTTTAGTAATGCGTGCGAAGAATCCAAGTAACGACCGCGAATTTCCAATGTATTGGGAAATGAAACGTATTGCACCCGGGGAAAGCAATACTTTTTTCTTCTCAGCGCTCGGTATGACAGGCGGAGTGCGATTTAGCACCAAGAACCCAGCGGTTTATCACACTTTTGCGCTGCGAAATGGTGAGCAAGTTTGGTCTGAAATACAACCAGGTCATGTAACTAATTGGCCAGTAATTACCGGTCATATATTTGAGTTTGGTTTTCCAGATGCATTACTGCAGATGTGGGCAGCTTATTTTGCAGAACGTGAAGGTAAGTTGGGAAGTCGATTTGGTTGTGCAACGGTTGCAGAAGTTGTTAATTCACATAAAGCATTTGCTGCTGCAATGAAATCTCATGATTCTCGCTCAGAAATATCAATGTAACTATGGCTAACTTTTCATCCACAAATATTGCGGTCATCGGAAGCACCATGATGGATCTAACTGTTTATGCAGATGTGTTACCAGCGGCTGGTGAAACACGCTTCGGGGAAAGTTTCACAACCGGATTTGGTGGTAAAGGCGCAAATCAAGCTGTAATGGCGGCACGCACTGGCGCCCGCGTAACCATGATTACCGGAATCGGCAAAGATGGTTTTGGTGATGAAAGTTTGCAGAACTTTAAGAATTCAGCGATGGATACCTCATCAGTACTTCGCTTTGATACACATACGGGCGTTGCGCATATTTGGGTGGATGGACAAGGACAGAACCGTATATCCATAGTCCCCGGAGCAAATTTTCAGCTAACCCCACAAGATGCAATCGAGCAAGTAAACAAGTTAAAGAACGTTAGCGTTTTAATCGCGCAGTGCGAGATTCCACAAGAAGTTACTTTGGCGGCCTTTCGCACGGCTCAAGAATTAGGAATCATAACAATTTTAAATCCGGCTCCTTATCAGCCTCTAAGTGATGATTTGCTTAATCTGACAGATTGGCTAATCCCAAATGAAATTGAATTTGCAGAACTAGATAAGTCACATCGCGAACCAAATTCAGATGAAGTTATCGCATCACTGCGTGCGCAGGGTCGCACTATCGTCACACTTGGCAGCGAAGGTGCAGCACTAGTTGCAAGTGATGGAAAAGTAAAAAGGTTTATTGCAAAGAAAGTTACGGCAACAGATACAACAGGAGCTGGTGACTGCTTTATTGGCGCTTTTGCGGCAGCTTTAGCATCTGGTGCAACAGAGGAAAGCGCAGTTCAATTCGGAATTGATTGTGCGACAAAGAGCGTCATGCGCAAAGGCGCACAATCTTCATACCCAACTTTAGAAGAAATTGATTTCAGCCTGATTTCAAAATAACGCTGCTGTAGGGAACCGCATCACCAGTGTGAATAATTCCTAGAGCTTGGCCTACTTTTACTTTAAAATCTTCATGAGCGATGATTGTGGTCGGTAGTCCGCCATGATGCTTTTTATATTCAGCAACAGTTGCAGCATCGACCTTAGCTTCAAATTCAGCAGCCAGATACATTCCAGTTAGATCTAAATGAGGCAAGATCGCATCCAAAACTTGGCAAACAGTTGGTGTTCCCATAACGAGTGCCAGATCAATGGTTTCCACATTTGGATAAGTCGGGAATGGTCCATCCACAATTGCAATGGTGTTGACGTGGCGAAAGCGAGCCAAGAGTGAAGCAAGGTCCCCGTTAATAATTCCATTTTTAATCATGAAATTATGATTCCCTAGTAATCGAGTTCGCACAAGCGCTAAACTTGAAAAATGCCTGAACTATTAGCCGATCAAAAAGCGGCTCTAGCGAGAATTGAAGGACACCTAGAGAAGTCTAGTGAACGAGTCCTAATCGGAATCATTGGTAAACCTGGTGCTGGAAAATCCACCCTTTCAAAATACCTAATGAGCAAACTTTCCAAAGAACTGGTCACTGTCGTACCCATGGATGGTTATCACCTGAGCAATAAAGTATTAAAGGATTTAAAGCGCGCCGACCGAAAAGGTGCCCCAGATACTTTTGATGTCGCTGGTTTCGTATCTTTAGTCAAGCGAATCCGTTCCGAACAAACCCAAAGTATTTACTATCCGATATTTGATCGAGCGATCGAAGAATCTATTGCCGCACAAGGTGTTGTAACTTCTGCTACCAAAGTTGTAATTATTGAAGGCAACTATTTGTTGCATGACGAAGGTGGCTGGGAAGTTATTAACGATCTTTTGGATGAAAGCTGGATGGTTGATGTTGACGATGATAAACGAATCTCTCGTTTAATCTCACGCCATATCGCTTACGGTAAAGACCCAGAAGCTGCCAAAGCGTGGGCAAAAGGAAGCGATGAAGTAAACGCACAACTAATCGAACGCGGGCGAACCCGCGCCGATTTTGTTGTTGCTATTGATTAGCTACGAAGTGCAACTGCAAGCGAACGGAAATCTTCGACCAAAATGTCGATCTCTTTCTGTCCGTGTGCAAGGCTGATCAACCACTGCTCATCAAGTCCAGGAGGAGTGATGATTCCGCGGTTAAGCGACCAAAGCCAAGACAACTCAGCAACTGCAAAATCTGTCGCTTTGTAATCACGATAGTTGCGAACTGGTGTTGTGGACCAAGTAATACAGCCTTTAACTCCGAATCCAACAGTATGTGCAGGAAGTTGGAACTCTTCGATAATTTCAGTA
>CANGVO010000088.1 GCA_947457445.1 Actinomycetota bacterium
AATTGGGCAAAGAGCACAACAACGCAAACGTGATCGCCATCGGCGGGCGGATGCATTCAATTGACGATTGCAAAGCAATTATTGATGCCTTCATTGCAACTCCATTTAGCAACGATGAACGCCATATACGCCGCATCAATTTGATCTCTCAATATGAGGAAACTGGCGATATATAATTTAGGCTTTTAAGAATCTAAAGTCATTAACTGCATGATCCTTTGAGATTCCTTGTCCTTCAAATCTAGTTAGCGGACGCCAATCTGGGCGCTCCACCAATCCCCCAGTAAATAACTTGGTTTGAGAAAAAACTTCAGTAATCCATTCGGCATAAGGCACCCAATCGGTGGCGATATGTAAATATCCGCCAGGCTTTAACTTGGAATGCACGTCGCTGAGAAATCGTTCATTAACTATTCGCCGCTTAAAGTGCCGCTTTTTTGGCCACGGATCTGGAAAGAAAAGATGAACTCCATCAATGCTCATATCTTCAATCATGTAGTAAAAAACTTCAAAGACATCGCGTTCGATTAACCGAACATTTTTTAGTTCATATTCATCTAATCGAGCCATTAATTTTCCAACGCCAGGCATGTGAACTTCAACGCCCAAATAGTTAGTGCTTGGGTTTGCCTTAGCAATTTGCCAGGTCGCTTCACCCATTCCATATCCAATTTCCATAACGATTGGTTGCGGCGTAGGGAATAGTGATTCCAAATCGATATTTGACTCTTGAAACTCAACTCCATATTTCGCCCACAAGGAATCGCGCGCTTCTTGCTGGGCAGGGGTGATACGAACCCCACGTAGGCGATAACTTCGATTGGTCATTGGCTCCACAACCGAACTCTTTCACGATTAGACTGCACCAGCAAAACAGCGAAAATCGCAATTAAAGGAGCGCTCGTGTCAGGTACTAATCTCAAGCAGATTGAAGCAGCCCAACGTTCTGAAATCATTAAAGTCGCAAGTTACAAAATCGACTTGGATGTAACCACTGGCGCAGAGACTTTCCTAGTAAAGACGACAATTAAATTCGCTGGCCTAAAGCCAGGCGCAACTACCTTTATTGATTGTGTTGGAAAGCGTGTAATCAGCGCGAAGCTAAACGGAGTCGATTTCGATCCAAAATTCGATGGCGAGTCAATATTTCTGCCAGCCATCGCAGCAGATAACACTTTAGAGATTGAACATGAAGGTATTTATTCAAACTCTGGTGAAGGCCTGCACCGTTTCGTTGACCCGGTCGATAACGAGGTTTACCTCTATACCCAGTTCGAAACTGGAGATGCTCGACGCATGTACGCCTGTTTCGACCAACCAGATCAGAAGGCAACTTTCACGATAAGCACGATCACCCCAAAGCATTGGGAAGTTATTTCTAACTACGGAATCGAAGGAACTCAAGATCTCGATGGCGATCGCAAGCACACTCAATTTGCTATCTCACAAGTAATTTCTACATACGTAACCGCAATCGTCGCCGGTGCATATATGTCAGTTCATGATGAATACAAGGGCGAGAAGACCATTCCTCTTGGCATCTATGCCCGCAAATCTTTCTTTAAGCACGTTGATGCTGAAAATATTTTCAAAGTTACTAAGGAAGGTTTTGCTTACTTCGAGAAAACCTTCGGGCTGGCCTATCCATTCGGCAAGTACGACCAGATTGCAGTTGCCGAATACAACTGGGGCGCTATGGAAAATGTTGGCTGCGTAACTTTCCACGAAGATGTTTTGATCTTCCGCAGCAAGGTAACCGAACGAAGTTACATTAGCCGTGCAACAACTATCCATCACGAAATGGCTCATATGTGGTTCGGCGATTTGGTGACAATGAAGTGGTGGCAAGACCTTTGGCTCAACGAATCATTTGCTGAATGGGCTTCCTATATGTCTGTTAGCGAATCCACTCAGTATAAAAATGCATGGACCGAATTCAATTCACAGCGCAAAAACTGGGCTTATCGCGTAGATCAGATGACATCGACGCACCCGATCGCCGTTGAAATGGAAGACCTCGATGCGGTCCGCACAAATTTCGATGGCATTTCTTATGCAAAGGGCGCATCAGTACTGCAACAACTCGTGGCGCATGTTGGACGCGATCATTTCATTGCCGGCTTGCGCAAGTATTTTGCTAAGCATGCTTATGCCAACACCGAACTCAGCGATTTAATCGTTGAGCTAGAAGCCGCCAGCGGTAAGGATCTAACTGCTTGGGTCGGAACCTGGTTGCGCACTTCAGGTGTAAACACCTTGCGTCCAGTTATTTCACTTGACGGAGACAAGTACGCATCTGTCGCTGTTAAGCAAGAAGTTCCGCCGATGCCAATCGGCTCAACCGAACTTCGCCCACACCGTCTATTTATCGGACTCTTTGATATTTCCGGCGACAAGTTGGTCCGCCGCGAAAGTATCGAGATTGATATTGCTGGTGAACTAACTGAGATAAAAGAGTTGGCCGGCAAGAAGTCAGCCGATCTACTTTTGATCAACGATAAAGATCAGACATATGCCAAATTGCGCTTTGATGATCGCTCTGTTGAAACCATGAAAAAGTACCTCGGCCAATTAGATGACTCTTTGGCGCGCGGTCTTATTTGGGCTTCGCTCTGGGATTCAACTCGCGATGGCGAATTAGCGGCTAGTGATTACATTTCAATTGCGCTAAATGCACTAAAGGGCGAATCAGATATCTCAATGATCACTGCAACATTTATGCAGATCGACACTGCGATTTGGGCATATCTTGCACCTAAGAACCGCGATGCAGTTCGTTTATCTGTCGCGAACGCCGCCCAAGCTTTGCTTGATGGCGCAAAGCCAGGAAGTGATAATCAATTGCAATATGCAAAAGCATTTGCCAACAATGCGGTTACACCAGAACAATTAGAGCGCCTGAAAGCAATGCTTGATGGGTCTGTCAACGGACTATTGGTTGACGCTGAGCTTCGTTGGTACCTATTCCTTTGTGGAGTTAAGCGCGGCATTTTCGGAGTTGCAGATATTGCGGCCGAATCTAATCGTGATAAGACCGCACATGGCAAGCAGTACGTTGCCTACGCGCATGCTGCTATTCCAACACGTGAAGCAAAGGTTGCCGCGTTTAAATCTGTAACAACCGATGATCTGAGCAACACAATTCATTCATACACCTGCCGCGGTTTTAACGAGAATATCCATTGTGATTTGCTTGAGGCATTTGTCGATGATTATTTCGCTGCGATCTTGGAGGTTTGGAAGAACAAGGGATTCGAAATTGCAGAAACCACTGCAACTCTGACATTCCCAACTTGGGCGATTAGTGATTCAACAGTTGCTAAAACTCAACACTGGCTCGATGTAACAGGAAAAGATGCGGCTCATTCCTTGCGCCGCACGGTTACTGAAGGGCGTGATGCGATGACTCGTGCGCTAAAGGCGCGCGCAGTTGATGCTCGCTAAATAGTTATTCGATAGTTGTTATTACAGAACTCTTGTTCTGTGACTTCTTGCGGTCTCCGGTTAGTGCGTAAACGATTACCGAAATCGCAAGGAAAATAACTGTTGGTGCTGCGAAGAAGTAAGCGAAAGTTTCGACCGCTGAAAGACCTTCGCCAGCCACTGTTCCATCTTCGGGTGTTGCTTGCGCAAGTGAACCAATAGCGGATGCAATGTGAATCATCATGGGCGTAAGTGTAAGTCAGTTAAGCAGTCGCTGCTGCCACACCAAATGGTTCGAGATATGGCAACCATCGACTATCTGTGCGACCCGTACCAAGAATTCGCCAAGCTGCGCCAACGGGTTCGCGAGGAAGTGAGCGAAGTCTCCAACCTAAATCCTTAAGTGGTTTATCCGCCTTTACGTGATTGCACTTGTGGCAAGCAGAGACAACATTTTCCCAGTTGTGTCCGCCACCGCGAGAGCGAGGAATTACGTGATCAATCGAAGTTGCCGGAGCGGCGCAATAAACACAACGGCCACCATCTCGCGCGAAGATGGCGCGACGAGATAGCGGCACTGCATGGCGATACGGAATTTTTACAAATTTGTTTAGGCGAATTACAGATGGGAGTTCTATCTGACCTTGTGCAAAGTGAAGAATATTTCCAGAAGACTCAACCATAGTGGCCCGTGTGTTTAGAACAAGTAGAAGCGCGCGACGTTCAGTAACTACACCTAGCGGTTCGTAGGTGGCATTTAGTACCAACGAGCGAGACATACATACCTCGGTTTCGAAGCGCGTGGCTCGCGCCGATTGGTTTATCTTGCACTAAAAA
>CANGVO010000089.1 GCA_947457445.1 Actinomycetota bacterium
GCCACGTGGCGTAGCAATCGCATGGTCACTTGGTGGCGAAAAGCAGATCGAAGGAATCCGTCGCGCTCGCGCTGCACGTGAAGTCCGCGATATCGATCACGCTAAAGAGCTCAAAGCTTCACTAGAAAAGGCATCAGTTACAGTCAACGTAAAAGCTGGCACAGCTGGTCGCCTATTCGGTTCAGTCACAGATAAGGACATCGCTGCAGCCATCAAGGCAGTTGCCGGTGTTGATATCGATCGTCACAGCATCAAGACTGCTGGACATATCAAGAAGGCTGGAGATCACTCAGTTAAGGTTTCACTTGCACATTCAGTTGTTGCAACAGTTACCGTGACAGTGGTTGCAGTTAAGTAATTTAAGTTAAAGAAAACCCCGGCCACTTTTGTGGTCGGGGTTTTCTAATTTAAATTGACCTAATCTCAACAATTGAGAAGTTGAAAATTACTTTTATGCACAGGGGTTAGGTATAAACACCCCACCGCTGACCTGCGCTTTCCTCAAAAAGTGCCACCTCTCAAGGAGTTACCCACAACCCGCGCACAGGGATTTACACAGGAAATGACGGTTATCCACCTAGTTGTGCACAGCTTTATCCCCAAGCCCTTTCGCTTTTGTCAGTGCCAGGTGGGAGGTTTCACCCGTGAGTATCGCCGAACTACCCAATAATTCATCAAGAGCCAACGCCTCTTATAACAACGTTGGCACCGAATTCGAGCGCACACCACCACAAGATTTAATCGCCGAACAATCTGTTCTTGGCGGAATGTTGTTATCAAAAGATGCAATTGCAGATGTTCTCGAAATTTTGCGCGAACGTGACTTTTATCGTCCAGCACACGAATTAATTTACGACGCGATACTTGATCTTTACGGTCGTGGAGAACCAGCTGATGCCGTAACTGTTTCTGCAGAACTCACCAAGCGCGGAGACATTGCACGCGCAGGCGGAGCACCTTATTTACACACCTTGATTTCTTCTGTGCCAACGGCCGCGAACGCTAGCTATTACGCAAAGATTGTTCGCGAGCACGCAATCATGCGCCGCTTAGTTGAAGCCGGAACAAAGATTGTGCAACTTGGTTATAACGTCGAAGGCGAAGTTGATGACGCCGTTGATCAAGCGCAAGCAGAAGTTTATGCAGTCACCGAACGTCGAACTTCCGAAGATTATGTACAACTTGCAACGCTATTGCCTGAAGCACTTGATGAAATCGAAGCGATTCAAAAAGGTACTGGTATCGAAGGTGTTAAATCCGGTTTCCGAGATTTAGATTTGCTTACACATGGATTCCACCCAGGAAATATGATTATTTTGGCAGCGCGTCCTGCAGTTGGTAAATCAACTCTTGGTCTTGATATCGCGCGCCATGCCTCAATTCACGATGGTAAAACTTCAGTCATCTTCTCACTTGAAATGTCTCGTTCCGAAATCACAATGCGCATGCTCTCTGCTGAAGCACGTGTTGGCTTAAATAACATTCGCGCCGGTCAATTAAGCGATGAAGAATGGTCGAAATTGGCACGACGTATGGGAGAAATCTCTGCTGCTCCACTATTTATTGATGACTCTCCCAACCTTTCAATGATGGAAATTCGCGCCAAAGCTCGCCGTCTAAAGCAGCGCCATGACCTTAAATTAATTGTTATTGACTACTTGCAGTTGATGACTAGCGGCAAGCGCGTTGAAAACCGTCAACAAGAAGTCTCAGAATTTTCTCGCCACCTAAAACTTATGGCAAAAGAGCTAAACGTTCCGGTTATCGCTATTTCACAGCTGAACCGTTCGCCAGAACAACGCTCTGATAAGAAGCCAATGCTTTCAGACCTTCGCGAATCTGGTTCTATCGAACAAGATGCCGACGTTGTTATCTTGTTACACCGCGATGATATGTATGACTCACAAAACCGTTCGGGTGAAGCGGATTTAATTGTTGCAAAGCACCGTAACGGACAGACCAAGACAATTACTGTTGCGGCGCAACTTCACTTTGCACGATTTGCAGATATGGCACCGAATGCTGGTGCCGGCCGCGACTTTACCGCTCCACAAGATCCAGCCGCTGGCGCCTGGAACGAATAAATTTATTTAGCGTTTGTCTTTGCACGGTCGGCGATATAAATACCGACTAGAACCACAACTCCACCCAACAGCTGGATAGCACTCCATGATTGCGATAACCAGATCCAAGCAAAAACTCCAGCAAGAACAGGTTCGGCCATTCCGATAACACTTGAAGTTGAAGCAGACAGTAGGCGAATACCTTTAACAACGAATAAATATGGAACGAGCGTTCCGAAGATAATTATGTAGGCAATTAATAACCAACCTGGCGCGCTGTAATCAGAGAACCGACCTTGCAGATTTATCTCTGCCGTAAATATCTCTGTTGGGAAATTCCATATTGGTAGAACAATTGACCAGAAAAGCCCGGAAACTCCGAATCCCCAAACAATCATGGCTTGCGCTGAACGTTTTGTACCTTGTGATTGACTCATTAAGAAATAAATTGCAAGCGCAAAGGCGGCACCAAGTGCCCCCATGGATCCGATGAAATCAAATGCAAAACCTTGCCAAACTTTAGCCACGAGAATAAGACCGGTTAAAGAGAGCGCAATTGCAACCCACATACTGCCTGCAACTTTAGATTTACGAACGAATTTGATCCAAAGAACAATCCAGATAGGTGCGGTGAATTCGATAATTAGCACCAAACTAAGCGGAACACCGCGCGCGATACCGATGAAATATCCCAGCTGAACCATCGCATAACCGAACACCCCATAGAAAATCAAAGTTGGGACTTCTCGGCGTTCGGCCTTGAGTGAGTTTCTATCCTGAATAAAGGTAATAATAAAGAGGAGAAAGAAGGTTCCGATCGCGCGAACTTGAGCCAAGCGAAATGTTGTCATGTGATCTAAAACCAGAGTGACAATAATTCCGTTGGCCGAGAAGAAAATCGCGCCCAGAATCGTGTACAACTCACCGCGGTGCTTATTAAGCATTGGGTGAGCCTATATGAAACTAGCCAAACTAAAGACTAAAAAGCGTTTTCTGAGATATCCATTATCAAACTATCGGTGCCTTCAACGATCTTACGATCGGCTGTGATGTGAGGCAGATAGTTTGTTACGAAAAACTTTGCTGAAGCGATTTTGCCAGCGTAGAAATCCTTATCCTTTGGAGATGCAGCGCCAATACGTGCGGCAGCTATATCTGCTTGGCGTAACAACAACCATGTAGTGATGATGTCGCCAACTGCCATCAGAACACGAGAAGTATTAAGCCCAACTTTGTAAATTTCAGGAGCATCTTCTTGCGATGCCATGGCGTGCCCAACAAGAACACCAACCATGCCATTTAGATCACCAAGTGCTTTAAGAAGTGCTTGCTTTTCTTCTGCATGCGCTCCACCGGCTTCGGCGAATGTTTGGATTTCTTTTCCTAGCAAACCAAGTGCTCGTCCGCCATCTTTAACAACTTTACGGAAGAAGAAATCAAGTCCCTGAATTGCTGTGGTTCCTTCATACAAAGTATCGATCTTGGCATCGCGAACATATTGTTCAAGTGGCCAATCTTGAGTAAATCCGGCGCCACCAAATGTTTGTAGTGATTCTGTGCCAAGCAAAGTCCAAGATTTTTCAGATCCGTAACCTTTTACAACCGGCAAGAGAAGATCATTTAGCGCTTCCATTAGCTTTGCTTTTTCTTCATCACCAGCAGCCTTAGCAAGTTCGATTTCATCTTGAATTGACGCTGTATAAAGCACTAAAGCACGCATGCCTTCTGAATAAGATTTCTGGACCATCAAAGAACGGCGAACGTCTGGGTGGTGAATGATCGTTACACGAGGGCTGGCTTTATCGTTCATGACCTTCATATCGCCGCCCTGAATACGGGTTTTCGCATACGAGAGAGCTTGCTGATATCCAGCAGATAGCGTTGCAATCGCTTTGGTGCCGACCATCATGCGCGCAAATTCAATAACCTTAAACATCTGGGCAATACCTTCATGCACTTCACCCAACAAATAACCAACAGCAGGCTCTTTTTCACCAAGGTTAACTTCGCAAGTTGCAGAAACGTTAAGTCCCATTTTGCTTTCTAGGGATGTTACATAAACACCATTCCGTTTTCCAAGTTCACCGGTCTTTAGATCAAACATAAACTTCGGAATTAAAAATAGTGATAAACCTTTTGTACCCGGTCCGCCACCTTCGCGACGAGCAAGTAC
>CANGVO010000090.1 GCA_947457445.1 Actinomycetota bacterium
AGAAGCCGCAAGTTGGCCAACAAGTACATCTTTGACAAAGTCTTCTGGAGACATCACAGCAAATTTCTCATTGAATTTTAGAACAGCCACTTGATCGGCGTTATGAATCTTTAGCAATTCAACTCGATCCGAAAGTGTTGTGAGCAGGGTAGGAGCTCTATCTGGAGCAAATACATGCATTGGATGCGGATCAAAAGTCAGCGCAATTATGGAGCGTCCATCGGCAATTTCCTTGGCGCGATTTAGCAAGAGTTGATGGCCTTTATGTACACCATCGAAAACTCCGATGAGAACAACGCTGCCGATAGTCATTTGATAATTATTGCCGATTAATTGGCCGCTGCAAAAACGGCTATTGGTTTGGCTTTGCCAGACTCATTCTTGAGCAGAGCAATTAGGCGATTGTCAGGTGATAAAGCGGCAAAAATTTCATCACTTGAATTAACTGGAAGTGGTCTACCGAAAGAAAGCTCAAGCACTTCATCAAGGTCTAGCTCGCGGACAGAAAATGTTGCTCTGGCAACATCAGATAACTCAAGTGGCTTAAAGGACTGAGCCTTTAAATCCTCAAAAGTAATTGCTTGTGTAATAGCAAAGCCAGCAACTCTGGTACGACGAAGCGCACATAAATGTCCACCAACTTTAAGTTCTGTACCCAAATCTCGGGCAATGGCACGGATAAATGTGCCGGCCGAGCAAGTTACATCGATATCTATTTCGATACGTGCGCCCAGGTGGCGAATTTCTAATATATCTAAGGCCGTAATTGTGATTGTGCGGGCTGCGAGTTCAAATACTTCTCCGGCGCGAACCCGATCATAGGCACGTTCTCCATCTACTTTTACTGCCGAAACCGAACTTGGACGTTGTTGAATTTCGCCAACCATCTTTGATAAACCGTTACGAATTTGATCATCTGTGATTTTTGAAGCGTCGGACTCGGAGATTACTTCACCTTCATGGTCGTCCGTGATAGTTGCAGCACCTAAAACAATCGTTGCCGTATATGACTTGTCGCCATCGGTAATGTAATGCAATAGACGAGTTCCATTGCCGAATCCAAGAACTAAGACTCCCGTTGCCATTGGATCAAGAGTTCCAGCATGGCCAACTTTGCGAGTTCCGAGCGCTTTGCGAGCAACCGCGACTACATCGTGGCTGGTCATTGCAGGTGCTTTATCTACAACGAGAAAACCATCGGCCATTAGAAATTAATCTTCAATTACTTTGGGGGCTTTATATGGATCTTCTCCCCCAGCAAATGATGCGTTCTTTCTCAATTGCGCTACTTCAGCATCTAATACATGCACCTTATCCAAAAGTGAATCAAGCGCTTTGGCAGATTCAGGAAGGCCATCTTCAAAGAATTCAATTGTTGGCGTGATGCGAGTTTGCAGATCGCGACCCACTGCGCTGCGAATTACCCCTTTAGCACTTTCAAGTGCCGCTGCGGTTGCAGCGCGTTGATCATCATCACCGAAAACGGTGTAGAAGATTGACGCGTTCTGTAGATCCCCTGTTACGCGCGCATCAGTGACAGTGACGAAGCCCAGACGAGGATCTTTAATCTTTGTCTCGAGCAATTGCGCAACCACCACTTTGATGCGATCGGCAACTTTCTGTGTGCGATGAGATTGGCCCATAATTAAACGCGCTTCTTCTCACGCATCTCGAAGACCTGAATGGTGTCTCCAATTTGCAGATCCTTCATATTGCCAAGGCCAATACCGCACTCGAAGCCTTCTTTGACTTCAGTTGCATCATCCTTAAAGCGCTTGAGTGAATCGATAGTGAGATCATCAAGGATGATCTCGGTTCCGCGCATAATTCGAGCCTTTGCATTTCGCTTGATTGATCCATCGCGCACGATTGAACCAGCGATATTTCCAGCCTTTGAAGATTTAAAGATCTCGCGGACCTCGGCGTTACCGAGAACGATTTCTTCGTACTCTGGTTTGAGAAGACCCTTAAGCGAAAGCTCGATCTCTTCAATCGCGTTATAGATAACTGAATAGAAGCGAACTTCAACGCCTTCTTGATCTGCATAGATTGCAGTTTGCGGTTCTGGCTTAACGTTAAAGCCGATAACAACGGCGGTCGATGCCGATGCCAATGTGATATCGCTCTTTGTAATAGCACCAACGCCACGGTGAATAACGCGAAGATCAACTTCTGCGCCAACATCGAGTTGCATAAGTGCATCTTCGAGGGCTTCCACAGAACCAGAAACGTCACCCTTAAGAATGAGATTAAGAGTTGAAACCTTGGACTGTTCCATAAAGTCTTCAAGTGAGACTTTCTTGCGCGCCTTTGCAAGCTGCGCATTTCGTTCTGCAGCCTGACGTTTTTCAGCAATCTGGCGGGCAGTGCGGTCTTCATCTGCGACTAGGAATGTGTCGCCAGCACTTGGCACTGATGTGAATCCAAGTACCTGAACCGGACGAGATGGACCAGCGCTTTCGACGCTTTCACCATGTTCATCAAGCATTGCGCGAACGCGACCGAAAGAACCACCCGCAACAATCGCATCGCCAACCTTAAGAGTTCCGCGTTGTACAAGCACGGTAGCAACTGGTCCGCGACCACGATCGAGGTGCGCTTCGATAGCAACACCGCGAGCAGAGTCTTGGGCAATAGCACGTAAATCAATTGCTGCATCTGCAGTTAGCAAGATTGCATCAATCAAATCATTTACGCCGACGCCGGATTTGGCAGAAACGTTAACGAATAATGTTTCGCCGCCGTATTCTTCTGCGATCAAGTTGTACTCGGTTAACTGTTGGCGGACCTTATCTGGGTTTGCGCCTTCTTTATCAACCTTGTTAACGGCAACGACGATTGGAACATCGGCTGCTTGTGCGTGATTTAGCGCCTCGATTGTCTGCGGCATGATTCCGTCATCGGCCGCTACAACCAATACAGCGATATCCGTAACCTTGGCACCACGGGCACGCATAGCTGTAAATGCTTCGTGGCCCGGTGTATCAATAAAGGTAATCGCGCGATTAACGCCATCGTGATCATGATGAATTTGGTAGGCGCCGATGTGCTGAGTGATTCCGCCAGCCTCAGTCTTTAGGACTTCAGATTTACGGATCGCATCGAGCAAACTGGTCTTACCGTGATCGACGTGTCCCATAACAGTTACAACTGGTGGGCGTGCTTCCAACAGATCGGCATCAACGTCGGCTAATTCTTGCGCCAAATCGATGTCGAAATCTTGCAGAAGTTCACGATCTTCATCTTCGGGGCTAACAATCTGAATTACATATCCAAGTTGTGCACCGAGAATTTCAAAAGTATCTGCATCAACGGACTGTGTCGCAGTAACCATTTCGCCTAAGTGGAAGAGCGCTGCAACTAAAGCTGCTGCATCTGCACCGATTTTTTCAGCAAAATCTGCAAGCGTTGATCCGCGTCGCATGCGAATTGGAGTTTTTCCATCGCCGTGCGGAATAACTGCGCCACCCAATTGTGGCGCTTGCATATTGTCGAATTCATCGCGTAACGCTTTTCTAGATTTAGGTTTGCGCTTGCTGCTCTTGCTGGCATTTTTACCAAATGCACCTGCAGCGCCGCCACGACCTGGACCACGATTTGGTGCTCCACCCGGACGTTGTGGACCTCCAGTTGTTGGTGCACCTGTTGATGGACCACCTGAACGATAAGGACTTGAAGATGGTGCGCCACCTGTACGTGGTGGGAAATTACCGGGACCGCCTGTGCCTGCCGGACGTGGTGTGTTTGGTCGTGCTGCAAAACCAGGACGCACTGAACCAGGACGTGGTCCTGACATTCCAGGACGTGCACCAGTTGCACCTGTTGGACGTTGTGGTGGACGCGGAACAGCGCCACCTGTTGAAAATGGATTGTTACCAGGACGTGGAGGACGTGGAACATTTGGTGTTCCACCTGCCGTTGAAAATGGATTGTTGCCAGGACGTGGAGTCGCAGGCTTTACTTCTTGTGTTTCCGATTTATCTTCAACTATTGGTGTTGGCGCTACTGGTGCTTGTGCCTCAGCTCGAGCTGCTTTCAACGCTTCGAGATCGACGCCAAGTTCGGCGGCAAGTTCGGCGGCAAGTTCTGGATTAACTTCAGCCGTTTTCTTAGCGGCGCTCTTTTTAGCAGCGGCTTTCTTTACTGGCTTAGTTTCTTCAACTGGCTTGGCATCGGGATACATCGCGATGAGTTTGCGCACGACTGGCGCTTCTACAGTTGATGATGC
>CANGVO010000091.1 GCA_947457445.1 Actinomycetota bacterium
ATCCTCACCCAGATCTCGGATTACCCTCAGCTTTAGTAAAAGGGGGATTGCGCATTGTCGCCCTTGGCGGCTTAGGTGAAATCGGTCGCAACATGACCGTCTTTGAAACCAACGGGAAACTCTTAATCGTTGACTGCGGTGTGCTTTTTCCAGAAGAGAATCAACCAGGTATCGATTTAATTCTTCCTGACTTTAGTTATATCCGTGATCGCCTAGATGACGTGATTGGCCTAGTTCTTACCCATGGCCATGAAGATCACATTGGAGCAACTCCTTATTTGCTACGCGAACGTGGCGATATCGCGATTTATGGTTCGGCGCTAACGCTGGCGCTGGTTACCGCAAAGCTAAAAGAGCATCGCATTTCTCCACTTACTCGTGAAGTAAAAGAGGGAATGCGCGAAGATATCGGTCCATTCGAAGTCGAATTCGTTGCCGTTAACCACTCGATTCCTGATGCGCTTGCAGTGGCGATCCACACTAAAGCTGGCACTGTTCTTCACACCGGCGATTTTAAAATGGATCAATTGCCACTTGATGGACGCATTACAGATCTGCGCACCTTTGCTCGCTTAGGTGATGAAGGCGTTGATCTATTTCTTGTTGATTCAACAAACGCTGATGTTCCTGGCTTTACCCCTGCCGAGCGCGAAATCATGCCGGCGCTAAATCGAGTCATTGCGGCAACCAAGAAGCGCGTAATCGTTGCATCTTTTTCTTCGCATGTGCACCGCGTGCAACAGGTTATCGATACCGCCGCGCTGCATAATCGCAAAGTTGTATTTATTGGCCGCTCAATGGTTCGCAATATGAAGATCGCCGAAGATATGGGTTACCTAAATGTTCCAGCAGGAATCGTGATCGATGCCAAGGATCTCGATAACTACGATGATCGAGTTGTACTTATTTGCACTGGTTCACAAGGTGAGCCAATGGCTGCGCTATCTCGAATGGCCAACGGGGATCACCAGATTCGAGTTGGTGAAGGTGACACCGTTATCTTGGCTTCATCTTTGATTCCCGGAAATGAAAATTCCGTATTTAGAGTCATTAATGAGCTCACTCGCTTTGGCGCCAAGGTTGTACATAAAGCCAATGCGATGGTTCACGTTTCAGGACATGCTGCGGCAGGAGAGTTGCTCTACTGCTACAACATCGTTAAACCGAAATATGCGATGCCGGTTCATGGTGAATGGCGCCACTTGAAGGCTAATGCTGAACTAGCAATCCAGGCAGGTGTCCCTCGCGAAAATACTTTGGTAATTGAAAACGGAATCGTCGTAGATCTGGTTGACCATGTAGCTGAGGTTGCCGGTTCCGTTCCATGTGGTTTTGTATATGTAGATGGCGGCAGCATCGGTGATATCACCGAATCCTCTTTAAAAGATCGCCGCATCTTGGGTGAAGAAGGCTTTATATCCGTGGTCGTGGTTATTGAATCGCAGAGCGGAAAGATAATTGCTGGCCCCGATATTCATGCCCGTGGATTTAATGAAGATGAAGCGCTCTTTGATGAAGTTAAAGGTCAGATCGAAAAAGCCTTAAAGCACGCCGTCTCTGAAGGCGTAAATGGCACGCATCAACTTTCACAAGTTGTTCGTCGCACAATCGGCAGTTGGGTCGGCGGAAAACATCGCCGCCGTCCGATGATTGTTCCCGTAGTTATTGAGGTCTGACCGCTAAGATAAAAGGTGTGGCTAAGAAAAAACGCACAACTTCGCGCAAATCAGGTGGCGCCGGGCGCTCCGCGCTCTCATTTGTCGGGCGTTCAATTAGCGCCCTCTGGCGCACGCTAGCCAAGGCCCTCGGTTCAACAGTTCGATTCCTGGCCCGCGGAGCACGTGATCTCGATCCAGCGCACCATCGCGATGGCCTCGCCTTTCTTCTTCTGATTCTCGCCCTTGCCGCTTTTGCTGGAACTTGGTTTGCCGCCGATAACTTTGTTGGTCGCAACCTCTACGCAGTTATCTATGGCGCATTTGGTCGCATTGGTTTCTTCGCGCCTTTACTTGCGCTCTACTTTGCATTTCGTTTATTTCGCACGCCAGATGATCACAAAGCGACATCTCGCATAGTCGTTGGCGTTTTAACTCTTGTAGTCAGTGCAACAGGACTTGCGCATCTTCTGAATGGCTCACTCGGTGCCGTAAATCCAACTGGTGCAACAGCGATGCGCCATGGCGGGGGATGGCTCGGGTACGCAGTTTCTATGCCACTTGAAGCGCTAATGACTTCGCTCTTGGCATATCCATTCTTGATCGCACTCTTTTTCTTCGGAGTCCTTGTTACTACAGCAACTCCACTTTCTTCTGTTGCAATCCGCATCAAAAACACTTCGGTCTGGATGTGGTCAAAGCGCCCACAACGTGAAGAATCTGATTTCGAAATCACAGATACACCACCATTTGAAACTCCAGTAGTTGCTTGGAATCAGCATGATGATGAAGAAGAAGAGATTGACGAAGAGTCTTTCGATGAGGAATTCACCGTTGAAGTTCCACGTGAAGTTCAGGCTCCGGCAGCTTCTCCCACAACTCCTGCCGCAACAGGCAAACGCCCAGAACAATTGCTACTTAGCGCGGATTCGCAATACACACTGCCACCACAAGATTTACTACGCGCCGGTCCGGCCGCTAAGGCAAAATCAAAGGCCAATGACACCGTTGTTGCTGCGCTAACCGAAGTCTTCCTGCAATTTGAAATTGATGCTCAAGTCACTGGCTTTATGCGCGGACCAACTGTTACGCGATACGAAGTCGAACTTGGAAATGCCGTAAAGGTTGAGCGAATCACAGCGCTGGCAAAGAATATTTCTTATGCAGTTGCATCAAGTGATGTGCGAATCCTTTCTCCTATTCCAGGAAAATCTGCTGTAGGTATCGAAATCCCAAATACCGATCGTGAAATCGTTGCCCTCGGCGATGTAATGCGCTCAACGGTTGCCGGCCAGGACCACCACCCCATGTTGGTAGCCCTCGGAAAAGACGTTGAAGGAAACTTTGTTTGTGCCAACCTCGCCAAGATGCCGCACTTGTTAGTAGCCGGTGCAACTGGCGCCGGTAAATCATCAATGATCAACGCGATGATCACTTCAATTTTAATGCGCGCAACTCCTGATGATGTCCGTTTGGTTTTAATCGACCCGAAGCGCGTTGAGCTAACCGCCTATGAAGGCATTCCTCACTTGATTACGCCAATCATTACCAACCCTAAGAAAGCAGCCGATGCGCTTACTTGGGTGGTCCGCGAAATGGATCTGCGTTACGAAGATCTTTCAACTTTCGGATTTAGACATATCGATGATTTCAACAAAGCAGTACGTGCTGGAAAAGTTATTCCACCTCCTGGTAGCGACCGCGTAGTAGAGCCATACCCATACCTGCTCGTAATCATTGATGAGCTTGCAGATTTGATGATGGTTGCAGCGCGCGAGGTCGAAGAATCAGTTGTACGTATTACGCAGCTAGCACGTTCTGCGGGTATCCACTTAGTCCTTGCTACACAGCGCCCATCGGTTGATGTCGTTACGGGACTTATCAAGGCAAACGTTCCATCGCGTCTTTCCTTTGCAACAAGTTCGCTCGCCGATAGCCGCGTTATTTTGGATAGCCCAGGTGCTGAAAAATTAGTTGGCCAGGGTGATGGTCTATTTATTCCTATGGGCGCATCTCGTGCGATCCGTATTCAGGGTGCCTATGTTTCCGAGCGCGAAATTGAAGCGGTAACAAACCACGTTAAGAAACAGCTCTCACCACGATATCGTGAAGATGTAACTGCGCCACCTCAGTCATCGAAGATGATCGACAAGGAAATTGGTGATGATTTAGATCTATTGCTACAAGCGATTGAATTAGTTGTAGGAACGCAATTTGGTTCAACTTCTATGTTGCAGAGAAAGCTAAGAGTTGGTTTTGCAAAAGCCGGTCGCTTGATGGATTTGATGGAGTCTCGCGGAATCGTTGGACCGTCTGAAGGTTCAAAGGCGAGAGTCGTAATGGTTAAGCCAGATGAACTCGATTCTGTTCTTGCCACGCTCCGCGATTATTGATTCAAGCACTCACCGCCAAATGGGGGACTATCTCTAGGGGTGATTTCAGGCGATATTCACCTGTATCGCTATCGCTGGGG
>CANGVO010000092.1 GCA_947457445.1 Actinomycetota bacterium
GCCTTGGCCCACAAACTATGGCAAAGCTTTCATTAAAGAAATTAGATGAAGCACCTGCTTCGGCGCAGAAAGCTTTGGATGCAATGGTTTGGGGACCACCTCGCGGAACGGTTACTGAAGTTAAAAAACCAGGTGCTGGTGTTGCCTGGTTATTGGAAAATGATTTTGTAGTCGCTGCTAATTCGCGCACCGTTTTGATGCCGCGTGAAGTGGCGATTTATTTACGCGGTGGAAAAATTCATAAAGATTTAGCAATTCAAGAGCCAGCGATTAAAGGCGATAAGCGCGATGCCAAGAATGTACAACTTGCGGCTATAGCAAATGTTTCTACTTTTTTGCGTTGGACAGAAGAAATCCTTAACTTCTGGGCGCAAGAGCCAGCGGATGCGCTGCGCTCTGGAGGTCTAGGTGTTCGCGATCTAAAGATTATTTCTAATCACTTAGGTGTAGACGCTAACTGTGCCGCCTTTGTCGCAGAGTTATCTTATTTAGCAGGACTCTTAACAATTGATGCCGATGACCGCATCCTTCCTTCCACGCAATTTGATATTTGGCTTACTCAGAAACCCTCTGCACGTTGGGAAGCGCTAGTTTCGCAATGGTTAATTACTTCACGCGTAAGCGGTTTGGTAGGAAAAGAGGAGACCAAGAACGTCGCCCCACTTGGACCAGAACTAGATCGAGTTGCCGCCGCTTCAATTAGAAAAATGACTTTACGTTTATTGCAAGAAAACTCCGAAGTGGCTCCCGATTTTCAATCGCTTTCTGCACTCGCAAAGTGGCATATGCCCGCAAGGCGCAGTGGAGGTATTCAAATTGATTATGTGCAGTGGACGCTTCGTGAAGCCGAATGGCTTGGAATCACGGGGCAAGGTGCAATTTCTAAATACGGAATTGGCTTGCTTCAAGGAGAAGATTTAGATTCCATTGATGAAGATCTTCCAAAGCCGGTTGATCACATACTTATACAAAGTGATCACACTGCGATCGCTCCTGGCCCACTAGAACATGAAGTGGCACAAGAGTTGGCAATTTTGGCAGAAATCGAAAGTCGCGGTGGCGCAACCGTGTATCGCTTCAGCGAAGCAACCATACGTCGCGGCTTAGATCATGGTCGAACCGGCGATGAAATTAAAGCATTCCTAAAAAAGACATCCAAAACTCCGATGCCACAACCGCTGGAGTATTTGATTGCAGATGTCGCCAAGAAACACGGAAAGCTGAGAGTTGGCAATACTTCATCGTTTATACGTTGTGAAGATTCCGCACTGATTGCACAGATAATTTCTGACAAACGTTTAGATATTTTGCAGTTGCGTCAAATTGCACCAGAAGTTCTGATCTGCCAACACGATGCAGCAGATGCAATGAATATTCTGCGCAGTTTCGGATACTTACCTGCTGGCGAAGATTCACAAGGTTCACTACTGAGTGGTCCGCGAATCCAGCGCGCTAAATCTAAAGCTCGTCCACCACGCATAATCGGCGAATTTGATCGACCTGACGAATTACAACTTCAGGCAGCGCTGCGCGCTCTACGTACCGGTGAAAAATCAAGCCACCGCCAAAGCACGTTACGAAATATTGCTGCAAATGCACTTGGTTCTCTGCCACGTACAACCGCAAATGAAACTTTAGATATTTTGGCGGACTATCTACAAAATCAACCAGCAACTTCACTTTCAATTGGATACGCCGATAACAATGGCCTAGTTTCGCATCGCATCATCGATCCTTTGAAACTATCTGCTGGTTCACTAATTGCGCGGGATCACGCAACGGGTGAGGTGCAAACCTTTAGAATTGCGCGTATTACAGGGGTGGCAGCGATATGACGAGCACGAATGAGGCTACATACGGCAGACTTGACCCTATGTTGGCTGCAATTGAAGCGTTAGTCAGGTGTGAATCACCAAGTGAAGATTTAGCCGCGTGCCAAAACGTTGTGAGACTTGCAAGTGATATCGCAACTCGCGTTCTTGGAACTCCTGCACAAATAAAAGAAGTAGAAGGTCGTCCAGTTTTTTGGTGGGGCGCAAACGCACCTGAAATTTTATTATTGGCTCATCTAGACACGGTTTGGCCGCACGGTTCATATTCACCACTTTGGGAAGTAAAGGGCGATGTCGTTCGTGGCCCAGGTGTCTTTGATATGAAGGCTGGATTTGTTCAAGCACTTTTTGCTCTTAAAGATATTGATGGTGCTGCTAATCGTGTGGCCTTGATTGCAACAAGTGATGAGGAGACTGGATCGTTTGCTTCACGCAAATTGATTATGGATCTCTCGTCTAAAGCCAAAGCCGTTTTGGTTCTGGAAGCCTCACTTGATGGAAAAGTGAAAACGGGGCGTAAGGGCACTGCGATGTACAAGATAAATGTGCACGGATTAGCATCCCATGCTGGTCTCGAACCCGAAAAAGGCGTGAACGCTACCGTTGAAATTGCGCACATTATTTTGCAACTTTCGGCGCTCGAAAATAGCCAACACGGAACCACGGTCGTTCCTACTTTATTGAAATCCGGAAATAGCGCGAACACAGTTCCAGATTTAGCAGTGCTCGAGATTGATGCGCGATCTTTCGCACAATCTGAACTCGAAAGAATCGATGCTGCGATTAAATCGATAAAGCCGACAATTTCAGGTGCCCGTTTAGAAATTACCGGCGGCCTTAATCGGCCACCGCTTGAACCTTCATCAACAAAAGAGTTGTACGAACGCATCGAAAGAGTTGCTAAAGAAATTGGTATGCCCCCACTTGGATCTGCCGAAGTTGGTGGGGCTAGCGACGGCAATTTAGCCGCAGCAGCAGGAGCTCAAGTATTAGATGGTTTGGGCGCAGTCGGTGGCGGTGCGCACGCACCAAGTGAGTGGTTGAGTTTGAAATCAATCGAAGAGCGAAGTGCACTTCTGCACGCCTTTATTAAGGATTTACTTAAGTGAGCGAAGGACCGCTGATCGTCCAGAGCGACAAAACACTTCTGTTGGATATTGATCATCCAATGTCGACTGAATGTCGGCGTGCAATCGCCCCATTTGCTGAACTTGAACGATCTCCCGAACATATCCATACCTATCGTTTAACAAATCTTGGCCTCTGGAATGCCCGCGCCGCAGGGCATGATGCAGAGTTAGTTATTGACACGTTGATCAAGTATTCGCGTTATGCAGTCCCTCATTCACTGCTTGTAGATGTCGCAGAGACTATGTCGCGTTATGGCCGCCTACGTTTAGAAGCAGATCCTGTACACGGACTAATTTTGGTAACGACAGATGTTGGCGTTTTAGAAGAAGTTATTCGAGCCAAAAAAATCGCTCCCCTACTAGGTGTTCGTATTGATCCTGAAACCATCGCGGTTCATCCCAGCCAACGTGGAGCCATTAAACAATCACTTTTGCGCCTTGGTTGGCCCGCTGAAGATTTTGCAGGTTATGTTGACGGTCAAGCGCATGAGATTTCCTTAAAGCAAAATGATTGGAAGATTCGCCCGTATCAGGAGTTAGCTGCAGAAGGTTTTTGGCATGGCGGTTCCGGCGTGGTTGTTCTTCCCTGCGGTGCTGGAAAAACAATTGTTGGCGCGGCAGCTATGGCACACGCCAAAGCCACAACATTAATTTTGGTAACCAACACAGTTGCTGCGCGCCAGTGGCGCGATGAACTTTTGCGCCGCACAACCTTGAATGAAGATGAGATCGGTGAATATTCAGGCGCGAAGAAAGAGATTCGCCCTGTAACTATTGCAACATATCAAGTTATGACTAAGAAAAAGAATGGTGTCTATTCACACTTAGATCTTTTCGATACCCATGACTGGGGTTTGATTATTTATGACGAAGTGCACTTATTACCCGCTCCGATCTTTCGCTTTACGGCAGATATTCAATCGCGTCGCCGACTTGGTCTAACTGCGACTTTGGTTCGAGAAGATGGGATGGAAGGCGAAGTTTTCTCACTAATCGGTCCAAAGCGTTTTGATGTTCCTTGGAAGGAAATTGAAGCGCAGGGATATATCGCGCCTGCCGAATGTATAGAAGTTCGCGTAAATTTAACTGAGGCCGAACGTTTGGAATATGCAACTGCAGAGCC
>CANGVO010000093.1 GCA_947457445.1 Actinomycetota bacterium
CTATGACGGCAACCCCAGACTTATAAACGGCCCGAATCTTGATCCCCGCCACATCATGCGGGGCAACCTCTAGCGGGTTCTCTTCCAGGATTACCAGATCAGCCTGCATTCCGACAGCGATCTGCCCAAAGCGCTTTTCGTTAAAGCCTTGGTAGGCAACGCCTTCGGTGTAAAAACTCAAACTCTCTTCTACCGAAACTGATTCTTGCGGACTCCAACCCGAAGCTGGTGCGCGATCTGGTGATTGACGATGCGTCGGAACCGCCAACGCCAACAACGGCAGATAAGAAGTAACTGGCCAATCGCTGCCGTAACTAATTCGCGCGCCTGATTTAACCATTGACGCTAATTGATATTGGCGATTATTCCGCTCATCACCGATACGCGGTGCGATTAACTCTTTATTCATAGGATCTAAATACATCCAAAGCGGTTGGAAATTTGCAATCACACCAAGTTGGGCAAAGCGCGGCAAATCGTGAGAATCAATTAATTGCGCATGCACAATCACGGGGCGGCGATCCCATTTTGGAGTGATCCTTAAAACTTTTTCGATCGTATCTAAAGCCTGTCGTACTGCAGCATCGCCGATAGCGTGCATGTGTAATTGATAACCCTGCGAATCAAATAAAACTGCAGCATCTAAAACTTCGTCATCTTCCCAAATCAACAAACCAGAAGAAGTTGGATCATCTAGATAAGGATCCAAAAGCGCAGCAGTGCCAGCAGATAAAGCGCCATCGCCAATAATCTTTATCGTCTTACATGCCAATTTTGATTTTGCCCCGAGCGCTTTTATTTCATCACGAATCCGCCCAAAGTATGCAACGTTTGCGCGCCAAGAATCTGGGTGCGCCAACATGTACAAATCCATATCAATTTTTAGCGCACCAGATTTATCGGCAGCGATATACGCCTCAGCCATTCCTGGCGTCACCCAGGCATCAACCGCTGCAGTTACGCCACTTTCTAAATATCGGTCCGATGCCCAAGCAATTGCTGCAACATCATCTTCTATTGTGCGTACCGGCGCATGTTTCATTATCAAATCCATCGCCGAAGGCTCACGCAAAGTTCCGCGCGCGCTGCCATCAGGATTACGTGCAATTGTTCCGCCATCTGGAACGACTGTTGCCGCAGTAATTCCAGCAACCTCAATTGCTTTGCTATTTACCCAAATTGTGTGGTGATCAACTGCCTGCAATACAACAGGGCGATCGCTTACGACCTCATCTAACCAACTAGCGAGAAAATCTCCACCAGCAACAGCGGCCGCTTCATACGCACCACCAATAATCCACGGTGTATTTGGATTTGCATCTGCAAAACGTTTTACCTCTGCCACGATTTCGGCAACCGATTGCAAACCATTTACCAACGGCCCTTGAGCTTCACGCCCGCCAAATAATGGATGTGCGTGTCCATCCATAAATGCAGGGGCTAGAAATCCACCTTTCAGATCAACAATGTCATCGCCGGGGTGTGCAGTGCCATTTAGTTCAACAATCGTTTCACCATCAATTCGCACCGAATTGGTGATACGACCAGCGCTGCACCAGATCGTGCCGCCGCTAAAGAATGTCGCCACTTATGCCTCTTTATTCGAGTTCTTTAGGCGCCTGCATCTGCAGAACCGGCGGCATTGGCTTATCTTCTTCGAGTTCTTTCATATTTTTATCGACTTCTGTAATCACTCGGTCGATGCCGTATTCGGCTGCGATGAGGGCGCAAGATAGAAATCGATTGAATTCTCGGCCATCGCGAGGGCTGAATAAAACTCCAGATGTTTTCTGTCTGTTACTGACATTAAAAATGTAATCAGTTTCATCGGTCGATGCCGCGGCACCGTTCCACTTAGCGAAAGCCCATTCCTTGGTGTTAAACATCCCGTTGAATAAAACGCGATCGGTTGTAAGGATTACATCCCCGACCTCACCGTATTTTTGTATGGGATCACCTGAAACATATGTACCGCGAGTTGCTCCGACCCGATAACGAATACCCGCAACAACCGGAATGCTTAAACCTTGACTGGATCCCTGAAAACTTCCGGCACCGCGCCCTGCTTCGTGAAACTGACCTTGGGCGCGCCAGAGAACAATTTCCCCAGCTTTCTGAATTGTCTGGTTGGTTTCCGCATCTTCACCTTTTGCGGCAAGTAAGAAAACTTCCTTGATCTTCTTAAAGATTTCTATATCAGTTTGCCAATCAGCATGAGCAATCGCATATGCCTTTTGATCG
Organism: Actinomycetota bacterium; assembly: GCA_947457445.1. Lineage (GTDB taxonomy): Bacteria > Actinomycetota > Actinomycetes > Nanopelagicales > Nanopelagicaceae > Planktophila. The sequence continues at coordinate 2,242 of CANGVO010000093.1, forward strand.
CTCTTAAATTTGCGCTTGGCCTTTAGATTGGCAAAGAATCCCATGGCTTAATACTGCCGAATTAATTCGGGTTTGTCCGAGATTTCATCGACTAACTTCCAGCGCACCGCAAGGTTTTCGGCAAATTCCTTGACTTTGCGAGGGAGCCAAATTTTTCTCGGTTTAGCGAAGAAAAAGATTATTAAACCCGGCAAGAAAATCATGAGGAAATCTGTGAATGGAGAAGTTAATCCTTCCCAAAATGGATATGAAATCGGCGGGTTGTCGGCCAACTCTGGGGGAGTCTTATCAAAGACAACGCTCCAATCGATCAATGCATGGACTAGAACTGCAACCCAGATGCTTTGCGTTGCAACCATTACGGCGCAGACAAAGAATCCAAAACAAAATGCGCTGGCCACATGCCAGTACGCGAGCCAAGGATCCCAATCGCTTCCGGTGTAAAGATTTAAATGCATTAGCCCGAAGAGTAAGGAGGAGACAAAGATCGCTGCTTTGTGGCTGCGCTTCTTTAGTACTCCATAGACAAAACCACGGCTAACTATTTCTTCGCCAAATCCAATTGATAGTAAAAATAGTATTCCGGGAACGGCAACCTTCCATGGTTTTAACTCGTTATCGTCATGAACGATCGAAGAGAAAGTAATAGCTCCCGCAAAAACAATTGCAAAGATAGACCCCGGCGTCATTCGCGGCAGGCCAAAGTATTCAAGTGAAGGCAATTTAAATCGGTATATAAAAAATAAGAAAATCAAACCCATCACCACAAAAGAAGTGGTATTGCTGACGACTCCATATGGATCCATAAACGGCACTCGCACAACGCGCAGCACCAAGATGGCAAAGAGCGTGAATCCTGCCAGCCAAAGCCCGATCTGCAACCTCTTCATACCAGCAAAGTTAGCCAAGGCCACTGACAACAAACCTTTCACGCACGTAGGTAATCTCCTAGTATTCCCGCATGACAATTTCGCTTCAGCGCGCACTTGCCCACATGTCCTGGGCAAACCAAGAGATATTCAAGTTAATTGCCGAACTTCCCGACGAAGCCCTCGCTGCATATGCAACTGACCCGGAATTTCCGGTACGCGAAATTTTGCGACACATCGCGGCCGCATCTGGTGGTTATGCCTATCGTTTAGATGGAATCGAGAATGAGCCAATGGATCAACCAAAGAACATGGCTGAACTTCGCGAAATTACAAAAACGCTGGAAGTCGCCGACGCCCGACTAATCAAATTAGTAGAACTCGAAGATAAATCAATCGAGGTTATTCGCGATGGCAAGACCATCAATTGGCTGCGTTCAACCATTATTACTCAGGCCGTACACCACGCCACGGAGCATCGTGCGCAAGCGATTTCTGCCCTTGAAGCTCGAGGATTCAAGGCAGTAAACCTAGATGACTTTGATCTCTGGGCTTTCGAAATAAGCCATCGTTAATCGCCACCAGTAATCGCCACTTTCAAAGGACCGTTCGCGCCCAAGTCCTATAAGATTGGTATAAATTCGAAAAGAAAAGGATATGCCATGGGCGCTTGTACTTGCGGTTACACCAGAGATGAAGAGAAGAACTGCGATGGAACCCACAAGGTCGTCAAAGCGGTAAAGGCTGAATTGGCTGAAAAACTAGAAGCTAACGGTTTTCCTCACGCATCTGAATACGTGAAGAACAACTAAACAAACATTGAACGGGCGTTTCTAGCGCCAAAAAACCTTGCCTGCGCAAGGGGTACCCCCTACTCTTTCATTAGTCGTTTTGCCTTCTCGGGAAATTCCCAGGGTGCATAAATCGGC
>CANGVO010000094.1 GCA_947457445.1 Actinomycetota bacterium
GGACAAGATTCACGCCGTGGCACATTTAGTAATCGCCATGCTGTAATCATTGATAAGGAAAATGGTTCTGAATGGACACCACTTTCTTCACTCATTGCAGATAAGAACCAATTCTTCGTAATTGATTCGCTTCTATCTGAATATGCGGCCATGGGATTTGAATACGGTTATTCAGTATCTCGCCCTGAAGCACTTGTGCTTTGGGAAGGTCAGTTCGGCGACTTCGCAAATGGTGCACAGACTGTGATTGATGAATTTATCTCTTCAGCGCTACAAAAGTGGGGTGAGCGATCATCTGTTGTCTTGCTCTTGCCTCATGGTTATGAAGGTCAAGGTCCAGATCACTCATCTGCGCGCATTGAACGTTTCTTATCTCTTGCTGCAGAGAAGAACATGACAATTGCGCAGCCTTCGACGCCAGCTTCTTACTTCCACTTGCTTCGCTTCCATGCGGCAAATCCAAAGCGTCGTCCAATGATTGTATTTACTCCAAAATCGATGCTTCGCCTGCGCGCTGCTGCTTCATCGATTAGTGATTTCACATCAGGTACTTTCTTACCCGTTATTGGTGATTCAACCGTTAATAACGCATCACGAATGATCTTCTGTTCAGGAAAGATTTATCACGATTTAGTCGCCGAACGTGCCAAGTTAAATGACAACAGCACTGCAATTGTTCGCGTTGAACGTTTGTATCCGTTCCCTGTTGCACAAATGGAAGTTGAAGCCAAGAAACATCCAAACGCCAACTTGTTGTGGGTTCAAGATGAACCTGCCAACCAAGGTCCGTGGCCACACGTTGCCTTAAGTACAACTGAGATTATTGGCGGCACTGCAGTCGATGGGCGTGTATTACGTCGTATTTCACGTCGCGCATCCGCATCTCCTGCAACTGGTAACCACCATTTGCACGAGGAAGAGGCAAAGGCTTTGATGTATGAAGCCTTTACTCGCTAAGAATTAATTTCTTTTAATTCGCCCAATCACATTCGCGACAATTTCAGATTCGTCTAGGTATCCCCAAGTTCTGGAATCTGTTCCGGCTTCGTTGTCGCTGCGCACGTAATAACTTTTTTTACCGTTTGTATCAAGTGCTATTTCGGCGATGCGCTTAATATAGAAAACGCCGGGCTGTTTTTCTCGTTCGATAACAACCACATCACCGAGGCGAAGAAATAAGTATTTCTTTCCGAAGAAGCCATAATGAACGAGTAACCAATCCAGCGGGTTATAGGTGGGCTGCATGGATGTGCCCTCGACGATTACTCGCCCGAAGATGCCAAAGAGGCTCATGGGCGGTAGTCTCACACATAGAAGATTTGAATTAAACTTAAGTCGCGACAAAGGAGAGAAAATGAAGAACTTCTTCACACCAAAGGTAACTGTTCACGCTCACTGCGATCTGCCATGTGGCGTTTACGATCCAGCACAAGCAAAGATTGAAGCTCTTTCTGTTAAGGCTTGCATGGAAAAGTATGCAGCCAACCCAGATGCAGATTTCCGCGCGCGTTCTGTTGCAATTAAAGAAGAGCGCTCACATCAAGTTAAAGAGCACTTGTGGGTTCTCTGGACCGATTACTTCAAGGCGCCACACTTTGAGAAGTACCCAAACCTTCACTCACTATTTAATGAGGCAACTAAGTTGGCTGGAGCAGCCGGCACCAAGGGAACTCAGGATGTGGCAGTTGCAGATAATTTGATCGCAAAGATCGATGAAATTGCAGCAATTTTTTGGGAGACCAAGAAAGCTTAATTCTCTGAAGATTTGATTAAAGATTGAGCGGCAGTTCGCGCGAGGAAAGATACTCGCTCGACTGCCGTTCTTTCTATAACAGCGTAAGCAATATGCCGTTCACCTTCGTACACATCGCATTCAAAGATCATTGTGCGATCGACAACTTCGGTGCATCGAGCAGTTCCTCGTACTTCCACACCGACTCCAACAGAATCAATTAGCGAAATATCAAACTTATCAACCACAGTTGTTTCGCCATTTTCAAGAAGTTCAACGAGTGCGGCCACGCAAGCGCTCTCCATCACGCTCATTAAGTGGCCTGGCGCAAGAATTGGAAGATCTGAAATTCCCATGGCAAGACATGTGTCACCCGGACGAACCGTCATAATCGAAAAGCCAACTGCACCAATAATTTCTTCAGCGGTCTTCATAGCGCTCAACGTGAGTCTGCTCAATTTGGATTTCCGTGTGTTCCACGTTTCCAAATTCATCTATTTCAATAGAGATTTCAGTCATGCTGAATTGCGTTACTACTTCGGTTACACCAGATCCGCCTGTTGCTTGTCGAAGTAGCTCTTCGTGAATACTGCGGTGCAAATCTTCTGGCGCTTTCTCATCGCAAGAGCGGCGCAATACATCTTGCATCAGCAAATGCATCGCTTGTTCATGCTCGACTTCAGCTTGGCAAGCAGAGCAAGAGTTCAAGTGAGATGTGATCGCTTGTGAATTACTCGCTTCTTCAATTACGCCTTCGATGATAAACACAACGGAGGAGAGAACTTCGATACATGGAATTTCTTCAATGTGGCTCATGACTTCTCCCCCTTCCCAGATTTCTTGGAGTCGGTGGTGTAACCAAGTTCCTTTGCATAATCAGCTAACTTCTCACGCAGCAACTTGCGACCGCGGTGCAATCGCGACATGACAGTTCCGGCAGGAGCGCCAACGATCTCTGCAATTTCCTTGTAGGAAAAACCTTCTACGTCGGCTAAATAAACTGCCATGCGAAATTCTTCGGGAATCTCTTGTAGCGCGCGTTTGATATCACTATCAGGCAAGTTTTCTAGCGCTTCCACTTCGGCAGATTTACCAAGATCGCTGGTGTGTGATTGCGCTTCCGCTAATTGCCAATCTTCTAGTTCACCTGCCGCTAATTGTGGGCGGCGTTGATCTTTGCGATATGAGTTAATAAATGTGGTTGTAAGTACGCGATATAACCACGCACGCAGATTTGTTCCTTCTTCAAATTGATGAAAGGAATTAAAGGCTTTTAAGTAAGTGTCTTGAACCAAGTCGCTGGCATCTTCTGGATTCTTTGTATAACGAAGTGCGGCTGCATATAACTTGTCCATATACACAAGGGCATCGCGCTCGAACCGAGCATTGCGGTCGGTAGCGCTTTCTAGGACTAAATCTTTCGATGCCATCTCTTACACACTATCCCAAAGGAGTTAAAAATGCCTCTCAAAGATCGGTCAAAAGAGCGTTTGCGCTTCACCAAGTTCAAAGGGTTCGATGAGTTCAGGGCCGTTATTGGCGACCAGGTTTACCCGCGCAGCGACAGGGCGGGTTTGCAAACCGCTAGCTGGATCAGGAATTTCCATCAGCGAAATTAAAGTTTCAATTTCTCGATTCTTTGGATCAAGCCAAGTATCCCAACGATCCTTTGGCATAAAGACCGGCATGCGGCTATGGATTGTTGCGAGTTCACCAACTGCTTCGCGAGTAATGATCGCAGCGCTTTGAATCTCAGCACCACTTTCACTTTTCCAAGTGCTCCATATTCCTGCGATTGAAAGAGATGTATTTTCTTGGGCCGATGAAATATAGAAAGGTTGTTTTGGCGGATATTTACCGAGGGATGTAGCCCACTCGTAATAACCAGTTGCTGGAATTAAACAGCGGGTTGTTCGAAATGCTTGGCGAAAAGTTGGTTTTTCATGGATTGATTCTCTGCGCGCATTGATGGCGTGTGATTGTGAATTGCGCGCTTCCGTTGAATTCTTTTGCCAAGGTGCGATTAAGCCCCATGATGCGCTATCTAGAATTCGACCTTGCTGATTATCGCGAATAATGTAAATCTCATTAGTGGGTGCAATATTCCAATTCAGTGGCAGAGATTTATCAACGAGAGAAGCATCGAGATCAAACCTTTCGATGATCTCGTCCATCCCCTGCGCTTGGGCATAACGACCGCACATAGGTAGAGAGTAGACTGCCGCTTATGCTCTGGCCTGCTCCATTACGTGGAAGAAATGCAGTCA
>CANGVO010000095.1 GCA_947457445.1 Actinomycetota bacterium
AAATCCCGCGGCAGTTCTCTCCGAACTGGTAAATGATGACGGTTCAATGATGCGCGGCAAGAAGATTATTGAATTTGCAGTGCAGCATGGACTAGAAGTAATTTCAATTGATGAATTAGCCCGCGTACTTCCTGTTAGAAAGACAAGTGAAGCGGCCAAATTAGAATGGGCAAGCCTTCCACTCGAAAACGCTGAATGGCAGATTACAACTTACATCTCTCCAACCGGAGCAGAGCACGCAATTCTTAAATTCTCTGACAAACCAAGTGAGCAACCGCTGGTACGAATTCATTCAGAGTGCCTAACAGGTGATGTATTTGGTTCCAAGCGTTGCGACTGCGGGCTACAACTTCAGGAAGCAATTCGCCTGATTGAAGAAAGTGGCCATGGATTCATCATTTATCTACGCGATCATGAAGGCCGCGGAATCGGATTAGCAGAGAAAATTCGCGCCTACGTTTTGCAAGATTCCGGAGAAGATACGGTTCAGGCCAATATCTCTATCGGCCAGCCAGTTGATGACCGCACGTATGAAGATGCCGCAGAAATTCTGAAACGTTTGGCGATCCAGAACTTAACACTGCTTACCAATAATCCAGAGAAGAGCACTTCACTTGTAATCGAAGGCCTTGAAGTAAAGGTGATCCCGCTACAAGTTGCAGCAAATATTCATAATCAAAAGTATTTAGAAACCAAGCGAGATAAACTCAATCATGCGTTAGGAGCGCTCTAATGGCTGGAAATGCACCCGCAATTAAGATTCCACAATTTCCAAACCTGAAAGCAGTTGTAATCACCGCGGCTTGGCATCCTGAAATTTGTGAAGCCCTAGTTGCAGGAGCGGTTCGTGGCTTTAAAGCTGCCGGCATAAACAACCCAGTAACTAGAACAGTGGCTGGTTCATTCGAACTTCCTCTTGCGGCGCAGTTAGCTTTCGATGAAGGTTTCGATGTCGCTGTCATAGTTGGTCTAGTACTTCGCGGCGAAACACCACATTTTGATTACGTCTGCCAAGGGGTTACCCAAGGAGTTATGGATGTTTCGCTAAGTCGTTCCAAGCCAATTGGCTTTGGGGTTTTGATGTGCGACAACCTCGAACAAGCAATTGCGCGCGCAGGTTTACCCGGAAGTAAAGAAGACAAGGGTTATGACAGCGCACTTGCCGCACTCAGCGTGATCAATAAAGGTTAAGCGATGCCTGAACTTCCAGAAGTCGAAACCGTTCGGCGCGAGCTAGAAAAGCAAGTCAAAGGGTTCACGATTACCGCAGCGCATGATTTACACCCCCGCGCCCTAAAGCCCGAATCAATCGCGCCACTCAAAACAATAGATGGCGCCAAAATTGTTGATGTTAAACGCCGTGGCAAGTTTCTATGGTTTGTTCTTGATCGACCACAAGTATTAGTTGCTCACCTAGGAATGAGCGGTCAATTTTTGATTCCTAAAAAGAATCAGCCACAACCTAAGCATGTACGTGCCAAATTCGATCTTTCCAAGAATTTCAAGAATAAAGAACTTTTGTTCAATGACCAGCGCACCTTCGGTTGGGTCTCAGTCGAACAAACTGTGGATGGAATTCCTTCGTCTGCTCAACACATAGCAAAGGATCCATTTGATCCATTCTTTGATCGCGATGAAACGATCAATAAGTTCGCCAAGCGAAAGATTCGCATCAAAACCGCGCTTTTAAACCAGGAGATCATGAGTGGTGTTGGAAATATCTATGCGGATGAAACGCTATGGCGAGCAAAGGTGCACCCGGAAGTTTCCACGGCAGATTTAACAAAGAAAAAATTGGGATTAATCATTGATTTCGCTACCGAAGTAATGGATGAAGCAATTGCCAAAAATGGAACATCATTCGATGACGCCTATAAAAATGTTAATGGTGAGAGTGGTCGCTTTGAAGAATCTCTCGCTGCCTACGGTCGAACAGACGAGCCGTGTCCGAGATGCGGAACCCCCATACGCCGGATCACTTTTGGGGCCCGCTCTTCGCATTTTTGCCCGCGCTGCCAACGCAAATCAGGCTGAACCTCACGCATAAATTGCCGCCGCGGCAACGGTGTAACCCTAGGCAGCTTTAATTTTCAAGCCTTTGGGGGAGTAGGTATGCGCAAGATGAAGTGGATTTCAGCATTAATCGTCGCAATCTTTCTGGCAAATTCCGCCGCGGTTGCTGCCGATATTCCAGACGAACAATTTGTGACCCTAAAACCTCCAACTGACGATCGCTACACCGGTATTAATTTTGCCTTTAATGAAACAGAAAAAAACACCATGTCTAGTTTGCAAGGCTTTACCACTGATGGAGTAGATGCTTTAAGCCGTTCTACTTGTAGCAAACTTGGAGACCCTGGCTGCGAGGCCGGTAAATATTTACAATACAACTCCCAGTTGACTCTGTGTAACACTATACAGATCACAGATTGCGTAAAGTCTGTTACCGCAAAAGATTCTTCTGGAAAAATTCATGTCGGAAAATTTGTTGAAGACTATCCCGGTAAGACTAAGTACACCTATGAAGGCAATCCAAGTGTAAATCTGCCACCAGGTTCGAGTTCATTTATAGTTGATTTTCCAGAAATTGCCCATAAAGGGGGAACCCAGTATTTGGTAATAGTTAGCATCCTTGGAAATCGTGGTTTGAGTGAAACCATTTTTACAATGGAAGATTTCACAACGGCTATTTATGCGGTTAGTAAAATTCAAGGTGACAATTTTATTCTTACAGAGCCTTCAACTGCTGTGGGTAAAGGCGTCAATCTTGGAGGGCGACCAAAAACTGGGCCAGGTGGCACAGCCTGCGTCCAAACAGATGGCAAATCTTGCCTAATTGCATGGGGACTTGATGTAAATACTGAGTTTTCACTTTCGCTAAAACTAAGCACAAAGATTTCTGGCTGGCTTCATGGAAGATTCTCTGAAGCAAAGTCTGAAATTGCGACAGCATCAGATGGGGATCAGATAGTCACTCTAAGTGGCAAACCCGTTGTTGTTCCCGGATTATTTGGCTGGTTTGAGAAAGGCAAATTGCCGAGCTCACTAATTAAAGAATATGGTGAAGATAAATTTGTCGATGTCCAAGGTGCTGGATGGCAATCTAATTCGGGCCAGAGCTATGGACCCGATGGGCGACCCTACTCAATCCTAAAAACGGCTTTTGGTTATGACGAAGGAGGTCTAAAGGAGATGCTTGCTTGGATCGATGCGTTATCTGATAAATCAGCCTATGCGCCCACGGTTTGGTCTGCAAAATCAATTAGATCAGGTAGTCAGTTTGAAAGGTGTATGAAAGGGCAAAGCACACTCAGTGGAATTGTTGCCACTAATGCGACAATTTATATAGGTGCACCACCGAAATTTAATGACACCGAACAGACGCTTGATTACAAAGTTGCTGCACCTCATTATTTGCCAAACGGATCTGAATTTAAGGGAACTTACAATTTGGTAATTAGGAGCGAAGTTGCTCGTTGCATTTATGGATTCACTGACGCACCGGTCTCTGCAACAATTTCAATCGTTTCATCCGATGGAACCAACCAGGTGGCAACAACTCTCTTTAGTGAAAAAGATGGCTGGATATACCTTTCCGCGAATAATTTCACATTCTCATCACCAATCTTGAAAGTAAAGCTGAAGCAGGAAGTATCCAAACCGCTTGCGACACCGACTAAAAGTGCTACAACTTCCCCAGCCGCTGCGGCTAAGAAAACAACTATCACTTGCGTAAAGGGGAAGACAACCAAAAAGGTGTCAGCCAAGAATCCAAAGTGTCCGATGGGGTTCAAAAAGAAATAGTCTTTGGATGGGAATCTATAAAGTATTTGGGGTCCACCCCCAAAAAAGTTGGGCTCACCCAACCATTTCACCCTAATTAAATAGAATTCATTACGAATCAACTCTCGTGATGTCATAATTAAATATGCGCAATGCCAAAATTATTGTCGTCGAAGATGATGCCTTTACTCGCACAACTTTGACCG
>CANGVO010000096.1 GCA_947457445.1 Actinomycetota bacterium
GACTCGTACCGCCGCGGAAAATCCGTGCGGTGAAATCAAATAGAAGGTGTCATAGACTCCAACCCATGAAGCTATCGGTAATTGGTTGCGGATATTTAGGCGCAACACATGCAGCATGTATGTCATCACTCGGTTTTGAAGTAATTGGAATAGATACCGATCAGAGCAAAGTAGACCTACTTTCTCGCGGAGAACTTCCCTTCTATGAACCAGGCCTGGACACACTTCTCGCTTCTGAAATAAAGACTGGGCGCTTAACTTTCACAACAGATTTTTCAGCAGTTGCCGACGCTGACGTTCACTTCATATGCGTTGGAACTCCACAAAGCAAAGATGGCCTTGCCGCAGATTTAACTTACGTAAAATCTTCTGTGGCGGCGATCGCGCCTTACCTAAAAGATGGCGCCCTGGTTGTTGGTAAATCAACGGTCCCGGTCGGTACCGCGCAATCACTTCGCGAGATTCTTGCGGAAACGGCTCCGCATGCGGACCTGGCCTGGAACCCAGAATTTCTTCGTGAGGGTTTTGCAGTTGAAGATACTTTGACCCCAAACCGCTTGGTAGTTGGCGTTGCTAATGATCGCGCGGAAAAAATATTGAAAGATGTTTATAAGCCAATTATTGATCTCGGAACACCTTGGATCCGTGCTGATCTACCGACTGCAGAACTTGTTAAGGTTGCAGCAAACTCATTTTTGGCAACCAAAATCTCTTTCATTAACGCAATGGCTGAAGTGTGCGAAGCAGCCGGCGGAGATGTAACTGTTCTGGCTAAGGCAATTGGATATGACCCACGTATCGGAAACCGTTTCTTGCAAGCAGGAATTGGATTCGGCGGCGGTTGTCTGCCAAAAGATATACGTGCATTTATGGCGCGCGCGCAAGAACTCGGCGCCGATCAAGCCTTGGAATTCTTACGCGAAATTGATGCGATTAACTTACGTGCTCGCCAAAGAGTTATTGATGTAGTTCGCGCTGATCTTTCTGAAGATTTGACGCAATATAAAATTGCTGTGCTTGGTGCAACGTTTAAGCCAGATAGCGACGATGTCCGCGACTCCCCCGCACTTGATATTGCCGCACAACTTCAAGCAGCCGGTGCAACCGTTGTAGTTCACGATCCAAAAGGAATTGAACCAGCACGTAAGCGTTTCCCAAACTTGGATTTTGCAGAGAAAGTTGTTGATTGCGTTAAAGGCGCGGATGCAATTCTCCACTTAACTGAGTGGAAGGAATATCGCGAACTAGACCCTTCTGTAATTGGACAATTGGTTAAATCAAAATTCTTAATTGATGGCCGCAATATGCTCGATCGTGATAAATGGCGCGCAGCCGGTTGGCGCTTTCACGCACTTGGTCGTTCTGACTAATTAAAGTTTCGTAATCAGATAAGGCTTAGAAGCCAGTTTTCTGATTACGGCGCGCAGTTAGATTTGCACCCTTTGTCTTTGCTTCCTGATTAATTTCCTTAAGGGCGCTCTCAACTTTTACGGAAATACCGTCATCGCAAACTCCAAGGATTCGCGCTGCTAAAAGTCCAGCGTTCTTTGCGTTTCCAACTCCCACTGTTGCAACAGGGATGCCTGCGGGCATCTGCACAATTGATAGAAGCGAATCCATTCCGTCCAAGTTCTTTAGCGGTACGGGCACTCCAATTACTGGCAAGGCGGTAAGTGATGCAACCATTCCGGGCAAGTGAGCCGCACCGCCGGCGCCAGCGATGATTACTTTAAATCCATTTGCCTTAGCTTGCTGTGCGAACTCAACCATTTCAAGTGGCATGCGGTGCGCTGAAAGAACTTCTGCAGTGTAGGAAATTTCAAATGAATCTAAAACTTTTGCGGCTTCTTCCATTACTGGCCAATCAGAATCTGACCCCATGATGATTGCTACATCACTCATCAATTTCTCCGCTCATATAGTCGCGTGCATGTTCGGCTATCTCAGTCAATTCTAGAAGGTTTTCACCGACAACGGTGACATGCCCTATTTTGCGGCCTTTGCGAACTTCTTTCTTATATTGGTGGAACTTAAGTTGCGGATTGCGCGCCATTAAATGCAAATACGGACGATACATATCAGTTTTCGCGCCGCCTAACACATTTCCCATAACCGCAAACTTGGCAGTCATTGCTGGATCCCCTAGCGGAAGATCCAAGATTGCGCGCAAGTGCTGTTCGAACTGACTTGTTCGCGATCCCTCTATCGTCCAATGTCCGGAATTATGGGGACGCATCGCCAACTCATTAATAAAAAGCTCATTGGCTTTGACAAATATTTCAACAGCCATGACACCGATCAAGGAAATATCGTTGGCGATAGACAGGGCAATATGTTGCGCTTTTTCCGCAATCTCCTGACTAATAACTGGCGCAGGTGTAATTGTGAGAGTGCATATTCCATCTGATTGCACCGTCTGAGTCGGAGCCCAAGAAGTTGCCTGCCCGTGGGCCGAGCGCGCGACCATCACCGCGATCTCGCTATCAAAATCAATTAGCTCTTCAATTAATACTTGCGGATTTTCCTTTAATACGTCCTCTAGCTCGGCGATATTAGTTATCTTCCATACTCCACGTCCGTCATAGCCACCAGAAATCTTCTTTGCAATAAATGGGAATTCAAAGCAATCTTTGGCCTCAGTTATTACTCGCCATTTTGGCGCAGGGTAATCGGTGAGTTTTTGGCGCATCGCCGCTTTATCTTGTGAATAAAGAAATGCTTGAGAACTAGGTGAAACCTTTGCACCGGATGCTTCTAATCCTTTAATAATCGAAAGCGGAACAAGTTCGTGTTCAAAAGTAATTACATCGCATTTGCTAGCAAAAGCTTGCAGAGCAGATAAATCTCGGTAATCGCCAACTACATGTGGGGCTATTTGGGCGGCGCTATCTTCTGAATTCTGAGCAAACAACAATAAATTAATTCCAAGCGCTTCCGCTGGGGCAACTGTCATGCGAGCTAGTTGGCCAGCGCCAATTATGCCGACAGTGGGAAAGCGCTCGTTCACGACGCTATCGTAGATGAACTACATCACCAACGTTAACTTCAAAGCCATCGGCGAGGATTAATGCACCAGTCTTAGATATTGATTGTGCCAAGCCGCTGCGATTTTCACGTCCTTCTACTTGGATTTGAACTTCCTTGCCCAGGGTTGCTGACGCCTTCGAATAATCAGATGTGAAGTCGCGCCCGCTATCCCATTCTTCATATCTGGATGCAAACAAAGTCAAGAATTGTCCAAGAATTTCATTACGATCAAGTTGGCTGGAACCAGCGATCGCCAATGAGGTGGCAGTAGAAACGGGAAGTTCTTCACTCGACATTCCAACATTTAAACCTATTCCAACAACTATTCCTGTGCCGGCAATTTGGGCAATTAAGCCAGCAACTTTCTTATCGTCAATTAAAATATCATTCGGCCACTTCAATTTTGCTTCGCCATTCAAATGCTGAGTGAAAACATCTCGCATGGAAAGTGCGGCGAGATGTGCGATAAAACCCCAATCACTCGCACTTCGCTTAGGAGTTAAGTAAAGTGAAAATAAAAGCGCTGCACCTTTAGGTGCTTCAAAAGTTCTATCCAATCTGCCGCGGCCCGAACTTTGATATTCGGCAACGATCACATCACCGTTTTTTGCGTTACCGGCCATTGCTAATTCGGCAAGATCGCTTTGTGTGGAGGCAGTGAGATCAACCACGCTTACTCGCCAGTATTGCGAAGTTAGCGACGCAATCAACGTCTTATCTAGTGGCGCTCTTGGCGCTGATGTACCCACGCCTAGTACCGTAAGGGTATGAACCCAGATCTGCATACAACTTCAGGGAAAATTGAAGATCTTCGTCTTCGTGTTGAGGAAGCTGTTCACGCCGGTTCGGCCCGTGCAGTTGAA
>CANGVO010000097.1 GCA_947457445.1 Actinomycetota bacterium
AGCTTTAACAATTGATGCTTCGCGCTTCTTAGCATTCAACTCTTTTTGATCTAGAGCAACTGGCAAAACTTTTGTTCCGGTTGGTGCTACATGCTCTGATTGCAGAACAAAAGTCATTACTTTTTTAAAGACAGGCCCGCCGAGTGAGCCACCGTAGTGCGCTCCCTTCGGATCCTGAATGGTCACACTGATTACGTATTTAGGTGCATCCGCTGGCGCGAATCCAATAAATGAAGCTGTGTAGCCACTGTACTTGCGAAGTTCTGAATTAAATCTCCAGGCAGTTCCTGTTTTTCCAGCGACACGATATCCAGGGATCGCAGCGCTAGGTGCAGTGCCATTTGCTGAAACGACGGATTCCATCATGATACGAAGTTGTTGCGCAGTCTCCGTACTTATTACTCGTTCATTGGTACGAGCCGATGAAGCAGTGAATTTTCCAGATGCATCGCTTGTTCCCGCAATCACTGTGGGAGATACACGAACACCATCGTTAGCTATCGTTGCGAAAATACTTGTGGCCTGCATGGCAGTTAGTGAATAACCCTGACCGAAAGCAACTGTTGGCGCAGTAGTCCCAGACCAGTCGCTTACTGGTCGGAAAATTCCTGCTGATTCCCCAGGCAAACCAGAACCAGTTGATTTACCAATACCAAATTTAGATAGGTAGCTATGTAGAGTGTCATTAGAAATCATTTCGCCGATTTTGATTGTTCCGGTATTTGATGAAACTGCCAAAATTCCTGAGGTGGTGAGCTGCTGAACTGGATGGCGCTCGTGATCATGAAAAACCTCTCCGCCGCGCTTAATTGAATAAGGAACAGAGAACACTGTCTCTGGCGTAATTTTCTTTTCTTCTAGGGCTGCTGCGAGTGTCATTACTTTGCCCGTTGATCCTGGTTCGTAAACGTCTTGCACAGATGGGTTGCGCATTGCGGCTTGCGAAACCGTTTTTGTGTTGTTTGGATCAAAGGTTGGTGCAGTGGCGTGTGCCAAAATATGACCCGTCTTAGGATCCATCACGATAACAGTGCCGCTAACGGCGCGTGATTTACTTACTGCTTCCTGAATAGCATTTGCTGCGACCCATTGCACATCACGATCAATTGTTAAACGAACCGAAGTACCTTTTTTGGCTGCAATGATTTCATTCTGAGAACCAGGAATTTCTGCACCTAAGCCACGCGCATATGAATATCGGCCATTTGTTCCAGAAATAATTGAATTCATGCTCGATTCGATTCCGGTTGCACCGATACCATCTTGGCGAACGAAACCTACAAGTGAGGAAACCAGCGAACCGGACGGATATTCACGAATGTAATTGCGCTCCGCGAAGAAACCAACGATTCTTTTATCGAAATGTTCCTTATCAAGTGATGCGTTAAAAGAATCGATTGCTTCAGTTAGATTTCGCCAAACAGCCGGTTTTGCGCTCTTTACAACCATCGCGTAGCGCTTAGTACCTGAGATGGCACTTTGTACCTGAGCGGCAGTCATGCCTAGATATGGAGCTGCAAAATTGGCAGTCTGGGCCGCATCAGAAATTTGAGTTTGATCTACAACGATGTTTATTGCCGAAACGCTTCGCGCAAAAGCGACTCCATTAACATCGGTTATTTCACCTCGTGCTGCTGGAATCGCTCTTGTCGACTCCATTTCATTTACCGCTTTTGAACGGTAATCACCGGCTTGAATACCTTGGATCTGAATTAGCCGAGCTGCAAAAAATAGAAAGAAGATCAAGATGAAGACGATTAATATCCGAATGCGGGCAGCGGCTAGATTCAAATTACCCACGTGTGATCTCCCCATTTGCCAGTGCCTGTGCTTGCGCATCAAGATTTAAGAAAACTGGAGTTTGTGAAGCTCGCATACCTAGCGCTTGAGCTTGCGCTGCCAAAGCTTCAGGAGATGAAACAGATTCGATCTGGCGATTTATAGCCTCGCGTTGATCAGCGACTACTTTTGCTTCAGCCTTTAATTCAGAGAGCGTAAATGCATCTTGTGCCAGCAAGATATTAACTGCCAGAAGCGCGAGCAATCCAATGCCAGCTACAGCAGATAGAAAAATTGCAAAGAAGCGATGAGTTGCTTGCGCACCTTCGGAAACATTAGGAACAAGCTTGAGAAAAGCTTCAGCTGATTTAGCGGCCAATTTTTGACGTGGAACGCGCACGCTCTTAGTCGCGACAGAATTTAAGAGGGCCATTTATGCTGCCACCTTTTCGATTGCGCGAAGACGAACTGATGCCGAACGTGGATTGTCGATAAGTTCTTGCTCCGATGGCGTCTCACCTGATTTTGAAACCATCACAAACTTGGCAGCAAACTCTGGAAGATCGACCGGTAAGTTGCGAGGCGTCTTTGAAGTCGTGCGATCAACGAAAATTTCTTTAACAATTCGATCTTCCAAAGATTGAAATGACATAACGACGACACGACCACCAACGGTTATGAGATCAAGAGCAATTGGAAGGGCTCGAGTAATTGCACCGAGCTCGTCATTAGCTTCGATGCGAAGTGCCTGGAAAGTACGTTTTGCGGGATTGCCACCAGTACGACGAGTCGCTGCAGGAATGCTGTCTTTGACTAATGTTGCGAGTTCCTGTGTTGAGTTAAGCGGAGCCTTGGCCCGGGCTTTAACGATGTTTTCGACAATCCGAGTGGCAAACTTTTCTTCTCCGAAAGTACGCAAAATCTTTACCAACGTACCTGGCGCGTAGGTATTAACAATTTCAGCAGCTGTTATTCCGCGACTGCGATCCATGCGCATATCGAGAGGTGCATCTTGTGAATATGAGAATCCACGATCAACTTCATCTAGCTGGATTGAAGAAACACCTAAATCAAATAGGATGCCATTTACTTGAGCGAAGCCATGGCTTTTTACTACTTCAGCAATTTGATCAAATACAGAATGTGAGCTTTTGAAACGATCGCCAAAAGGTGCAAGACGTGAAGTGGCTCTATCGAGTGCAATCTGGTCGCGATCGATTCCGATCACAGTGAGTTTTGGAAATTTAGTAAGTAGCGCTTCAGTGTGGCCGCCAAGACCAAGTGTGCAATCAACAATTACAGGTTTTTCATTCAATTCAATTACTGGGGAAAGTAGTTCAATGCAACGATCTAGCATTACTGAAACATGCTGTGCGCTTGCGTCGTTCATCACTCCCCCATTTCTGTATTTATCTAGATTTACTTTTCTATTTTCAAACTGCATCTCTCATCTCTGGTCACCGCCGGCCGACGGATCTAACGAAAGTGACACCGGGGAAGGGGTGTCACTGCCGGCTTTAGGTCGGCGGTGGCCACAAATGAGAGCGCTATTAAGTTATTTATTAAGTTGTTTTTTAAAAGAGACCGGGAAAGATCTCCTCTGAAACTTCAGCGAAACCTTTTTCACGATCTGACAGATATGAATTCCAAGAAGCGTTATCCCAAATTTCAACGCGGGTATTTGCACCAATAACTACGCAATCTTTTTCTAGTCCTGCATATGTGCGAAGTCCTGCAGGAATAGTTACTCGACCTTGACGATCAGGAATTTCATCGTGCGCGCCAGCAAACATCACGCGCATGTAATCGCGTGCGTTCTTCGATGTAACAGGTGCTTGGCGCAGTGTTTCGGTAATGGTTGCAAATTCAGAAGATGGGAAAACGTATAGACAACGTTCTTGTCCCTTAGTAATAACGAGTCCGGCTGAGAGCTCTTCGCGGAATTTTGCAGGAAGTATCAAGCGGCCCTTTTCATCAAGGCGTGGCTCGTGGGTGCCGAGAAACATTTTCTTAGCCCCCTTCCCCGAGGACTCTTAAGCGGGAAACCCTGCTTAATCCCCCACTTTACTCCACTTTCCTCCTTTTTCAACCACCTTTCGCCACAT
>CANGVO010000098.1 GCA_947457445.1 Actinomycetota bacterium
ACGCGCTTCATGCCCTCGGCATCGGCAACGGAGGATCCGCCGTATTTCTGAACAATGAGTCCCATAGGTCAATATTGAACTAAATCCCCTCGGGTTTCCACCCGATTAGGAAAAATCTCATTATATGAGACAGCCATGCGTTCATATAGTGAGATCCCTATATGCATAAATCTCTCTTGCGCTTACGGTTAACAATTATGAAGAGATTTCTCATTGCCGCGCTCAGTTCAATCCTTATTGCCACGGGAATCGCTCCCGCTTCTGCGGTTGAGTATCCGTTGCCGACCTGGGTTGGCGAAACAGGCGCAACTGGTGATTTCACATGGGCTAACTGGTTGCCGTGTCTTGATGAATATAAAAACACTGACTGCATCGATTCGGTCTATTGGGTGAGAAATGATGGGTCGCGCATTAAAGGCAAATGGGAAGAGCAGCCTGGTGCAACGTACGCAAATTTCAAACAGACCTGGGCGCAGTTACCTGATGGGCAGAGTGCGCAATATTTCAATGAGCCAATCAACCGGATGGGTCGCTTTACATTTGAAGGGTTATCAACTCCTTGTGAAGACAATTCTATAGTTATGGACTTTCGTCCAACTAGATATTCATTTCAGCTAAATGCGGCACCCACTTGCTCTGGATTTTTTAAAAGCAAATTTGAAGAACGTTTCGAAATGACCGTTAAATCAAAGAATCTGAAAGGTTACGTTGGCGGAATTTCAAGCAACGGTAAAGATCCTGCAATTGATTTTATTGAAAAAGACGGTGAACAATTCCTTACCGTAATTGCAAACTTCGCATACATCGCGTGGAATTCTTCCAGTGTACCTGGCGAATTTATAAACGTTTGTGAGAAAAATGAATACAAAGCATCTGACGGTGGATGGGGACTTTGGAGTTCAATTTTCTGGTCAAAGCAAATGAACGACCCACTTTTGGCAGTTAATCCGGGGGACATGATCGCTGGCACAAATGGTTGGAACTGCGGCGGCAATATGTACTGGGATGGCAGTGAACAAGCGCTTGTCATGTCAGTTGGTGCGCCTCATTACGATATCGATGGAACCGTTGTTGATGGTTGGTATGAAGGCGCTATTCGTGGGCGTTACATAACTTCGCGGTTCGGAATCAAACCTCAACAAGCAGCTGGCAGCGCTCGTCTAGAAATTGTCTATGCAGATGGTGAGCGCAAGGTCGCAACTATTAGTACTAAATATGACAGCGCCACAGACTGGCTCTATCTAAAGGGTTATGGATTCACTTATTCGAGCCCAAAATTGATGGTTAAATTTGAAAAACCAGCCGAGGTTGTGGAAGTAAAACCTGTTGCAACCGTAGCTGTGAAAAAATCTATTACTTGTATTAATGGAAAAGCCACAAAGAAAGTAACTGCGATCAAGCCAGTTTGTCCTAAGGGATATAAGAAGAAGGCTTAACTTTCTACGTTGCGGCGACCCTCGAAGGCGCGCCCCAGTGTTACTTCGTCTGCGTATTCCAAATCGCCGCCGACCGGCAGACCGCTTGCCAAACGCGAGACGTTAATACCGAGAGGCTTAATCAATCTTGCTAAGTAAGTAGCAGTTGCTTCACCTTCGAGGTTTGGATCGGTGGCCAAAATAACTTCGGTGATTTTTGAATCCGAAAGACGCACCATTAATTCGCGGATGCGCAATTGATCCGGGCCGATGCCATCGATCGGACTGATTGCGCCTCCCAGCACGTGGTACTTGCCACGGAATTCGCGAGTACGTTCGATTGCGATTACATCTTTGCTTTCTTCAACAACACAAATTTGTGCGGGATCACGTCGCGGATCACGGCAGATTCGACACTCAGTTTCTTCTGAAACGTTGCCGCATTGATCACAAAATCGAACTCGCTCTTTTACTGTGCGAATTGCATCAACCAAGTTAATTGCGGCATCGCCATCAGATTGCAGGATATGGAAAGCAATGCGTTGGGCGCTCTTTGGCCCGATACCCGGCAGGCGGCCAAGGGCATCGATAAGATCTTGGATCGCACCTTCGTACATTCCAGTGCTCATTAGTCCTTATTCTTTTCGCTTATTACTGTCGCACCAAGTTCGGCTGCGAGTAAAGCCGCACCCGACAGAAGATTTTTATCAGAAGGCGCTTCATCTTTACGTACTGCACGAGCTTCTGGTGTTGAAGTTGTATCAATAGATGCATCAACAACGACTTCTATTTTGCGGTCAATCCCAACGATTTCTATAAATGCTTGGCGCAAAATTTCTTCAGATTCGGAGCGAACAAAAGAATCACGAGCGCCCGCGTTTACGATTCCGATTGTTATTAACTTTTCATCAACTGCAACTATTTGTGCGGAGGCTGAAAGCAAAGACCACGTTAGGCGACGTCGCTTTTTCACGTTCTCGATTACATCCGGCCACAAACGTCTTAGACCGGCGATATCTATTGGCTTACCGGAAGCAACAACTTCTGCAGGTGGTTTAACCGCAGCGGCTTTAGGAGCCGGAGCCTCTGCAACAGTTTCTTTTGAAGCTTCTACATCAACAGGTGCCGTGACTTTAGTTTTGGCAGGTGCAGCGGCGGGAGCTAAAGGAACGGAAGGAGTGGTTATGTTTTCTACTCGTTCTAAACGTTCGATGCGTGAAAGCAATCCAGCATCAGAGTTATCGCCGCCAGGCAATAACATTCGGCCGCAAATTAGTTCAAGAATTAAACGGGGCGCTGTTGCACCACGCATTTGTGTTAAACCTTCTGCTGCAATGTCAGCACATCGCGACAGGTTTGCAGCACCAATATTTGCGGCTTGAGTGCGCATACGTTCTAACTGATCATCAGGTAATTCGCGCAAAATTGAATTAGCATTCGTTGCAGCAAGTGCGTCGACGATCATTAAATCGCGCAAACGTTCGAGGAAATCACCGGCAAATCTGCGGGGATCATGGCCTGATTCGATTACACGGTCAACGGTCTTAAATAACGTTGCGCCATCACGCGCTGCCAGCGCATCTACGGCATCATCTAAAAGTGCACCATCTGTAAAGCCAAGAAGTTGAATCGCAATTTCGTAACTGACGCCATCTGGGCCAGCACCTGCAAGCAGTTGGCCAAGCACAGATAAAGCATCGCGAACTGATCCGCCGCTGGCGCGAACAACTAAAGGAATTACTCCTTTTGCAACTGTTGCACCTTCTTCTTTGCAAATTTTTTCAAGATGTTCACCCAAGATTCCGGGTGGAACAAGTCGGAATGGGTAATGGTGAGTACGTGAGCGAATTGTTGAGATTAATTTTTCTGGTTCGGTTGTTGCAAAGATAAAAATAACGTGGGGAGGAGGTTCTTCGACAACTTTCAAAAGCGCATTTGCAGCGCCAGGTCCAAGCTGATGTGCCTCATCAATTATGTAAATCTTGTAACGGCTTTGAACTGGCGCAAAGAAAGCTTTATCGCGCAGGTCGCGTGCATCATCAACTAAACCATGAGTCGCAGCATCGAGTTCGATGACATCAAGTGAACCCGGACCATTGGCAACTAGATCTTTACAAGATTGACAAAGACCGCAAGGTGTTGGGGTTGGGCCTTTTTCGCAGTTAAGAGAGCGCGCCATAATGCGAGCGCTAGAAGTTTTTCCGCAACCACGAGGACCGCTAAATAAATATGCGTGGTGCGTCTTTCCAGAAGTGAGTGCATTGGAAAGTGGAACGGTTACATGCTCTTGACCGATTACATCTGCAAATACAGATGGTCGATACTTTCTATACAACGCGAGTGACATATTCACTCCTCTCTTCTGCGCATCAATATTTACAACCTATTACAAATCACTGAC
>CANGVO010000099.1 GCA_947457445.1 Actinomycetota bacterium
AGAAAGTGTTCCGTAATCAACACCAATTACATATTTATTAGCAGCGTTATCTGACACAGGAGAGAGCCTACCGCAGCCCATATTCCTACTGCTAGAGTTGAAAAACTTTAATAAGGAGATCTGATGACTGTCGTAACAATTCTGGGTGCGGGCGGCAAAATGGGTAACCGTGTTACCAAGCCTCTGCTAGATACTAAGAAATATGAACTTCGATTTGTAGAAAAATCTGAAGCTGGTCAGGCGCGAATTCGCGAAGCCGGATTAACCGTTATGGATTTAGATCAAGCCTTAAAAGGTACTGACGTCGTAATCTTCACAACACCAGATGCATTGGTTCGACAAATTTCAGATGAAGTAGTTCCGAAATTAGATCCTGGAACAAAAATACTTTTCTTAGATCCAGCGGCAATCGCAGCAAGTCGCGTAAAAAAGCGCGATGACATAAGTTGTTTTGTTTGTCATCCAACCCATCCACCGGTCTTTAGTTTGCTGGGAGAAACAGATCCGGCAGCACGTCGCGATTATTGGGGCGGAGGACTTGCAACTCAAGCGCTAGTTTTCGCAATCGCTTGGGGAACTGAAGAAGAAGCAGATCTTGTCGAAACTATTGCAACTGAAATGTTCGCACCAATTAGCCAGAGCCACCGCATAACCGTGGAACAAATGGCGCTTCTTGAGCCTGCACTTAGTGAAACTTTAATTAACGGTTGCATTGAAGTTATTACCCAAGGCCTGCAGAAAGTAATTGACCTTGGAGTTCCAGAGGCGGCGGCTAAAGATTTCTGCATGGGACATTTACAAATCAGCATCGCTCTTTTATTCGAAGAGCTCAATTGGAAATTATCTGATGGTGCGCTTATGGCGCTGAAAAACGCCCAAGGTTCGCTGTTCCGTGATGATTGGGATGCAATCTTCAAACCAGAAAATGTCTTGGCTAGCGTTAAGCAAATAACTGGTGGAGATAAATAATTCCATGCGTTTAGGAATCTCCAGTTTTACCTTTCCTTGGGCAATCGGTGGAATCGATAGCGATCATCCAGTTTCGATGACTGCATTTGAACTGCTAGAGAAGTCTCATGCTTTAGGAGCAGATGTTTTGCAGATTGCAGATAATTTGCCAATCGCCGGCTTATCGAATGATGAGTTAGGTAAGTTAAAGGCAGAGGCTGATGATCTTGGAATTGCGCTAGAAATTGGTACTCGCGGAATTGCGTCCGCAAATATCGCCCGTTTTCTTGAGATCGCAACGATTCTTGGTTCGCCCATCTTGCGCATTGTTATCGACACCAAAGAACATGAACCAACGCTGGATGAGATTAATTCACTTCTCGCCCCATTTGCGGATCAGTTTCGTAATTTAAATATCAAATTAGCGATTGAAAATCATGATCGATTGACGTGCGCGCAATTTAACGAAATCATCGATCGACTAGGTGATGACTGGGTTGGAATCTGTTTGGATACCGTCAATTCTTTAGGCGCGGTAGAAGCCCCAAATACCGTTGTGCCCGCACTTGCACCTAGAGCGATAAATGTTCATATGAAAGATTTTGAAATAATTCGAACCAATGGACAGATGGGATTCACTGTTCAAGGAACCGCCTTAGGTAAAGGTCGCCTTGATATCCAATCCGTTATATCTGCAGTAGGTGGGTCACGTCGTGACATCACTGCGGTTATCGAACTTTGGACCCCACGCCAGTTAAGTTACGAATCCACTGTCGCTTTGGAAGAAAATTGGGCGATAGAAAGCGTTAGATTCTTGAGAGCGTCTATAGGATTAAATTCATGAACTTATCTGGATATAAAGTAGCCGTAACAGGTGGCAGCGGCGGGATCGGTTCGGCGCTAACAACTGGATTAATTGGCGCTGGCGCATTTGTTTACAACTTAGATCGCGATTCATCTTCAAATATTGAAGGCGAATTTAGGGAAGTGGATCTCACTACCGAAGAATCAGTTAAGTCTGTTTTCTCTCAAATCGATTACCTAGATGCACTTGTTGTTTGTGCAGGGATCCAAATGGTCGGTCATGATTCCAAGATTGCGGATGTTTCACTTGAAACCTGGCAGAAAACGATCGATGTAAACATGACCGGTGCTTTTTTATCTGTTAAATATGCAATGCCTACACTAATTAAATCGGGGCGTGGTTCAATTATTTTGATTGGTTCACCGACTGGCATGACTATGGAAGGTGCGGGCTATACGGCATACGGCGCATCAAAAGCCGGGATGATGGGACTTTCACGCATCATCGCCGTTGATTATAAAGAGCTGGGCATTCGTTCCAACGTTGTTGTTCCCGGAACCATGTCTACGCCACTAATCCAAAAAATTGCCAATGACCCTGAGAAGGGTCCGGATTTAATTCGTCGAACCCCACTTGGCCGAATGGGAGATCCAAAAGATCTCGTTGGGATTGTTAATTGGTTAGTTTCAACAGATTCTTCATTTGCAACGGGTGCGTCGTATGCAGTTGATGGCGGAATGACTGCGCGGTGAGCATCAATCATTGGCCCGATACAACGCGGGTCGAACACGGAGATTTTACTTTTGATTTAGCGCGCGCTGCAGTTAGAAATGTTCAATACAAAGGCGTTCAAATGATTGATCTTCTTTATACGGCGATCCGTCCCTGGGATTGGTCGACGCTTGAACCGGATGAACATAGTGAAGATGTAAAAATTACAGGTGATGTTTGCGTAATTACAATCAAAGATTTATTCGCTGACTCACTTGATGCGCGCACGGTAATAACTATCTCAAATGCAAATACCTTTAATGTTGCTTACGAACTACGTGGACTGGCTGAGTATTCCGTTAATCGCTGGGGAATTTGTTTCTGCCTAAATAGCGCTGACTGGATGGGTTCAAGTATTGATTCAAAAGATGGTCAATTCCGATTGCCTGAATCGATTTCACCACAACGCGTAGTTGAGGGCGTTACCCAGGGGCTATTTCCTGCAGCAAATGAAATGCACTTTGTTGCACCAGATAATCGATCACTCAAAGTTAATTCGACGGGCAAAGTCTTAGAAGCTGAAGATCAACGCAACTGGACCGATAACACATACAAAATTTATAGCGGATCTTTAAGTGAACCTCGACCATATGTTGCAAGCGCCGGAAGCATTTGGTCGCAGAGCGTGATATTTGAATTTGATTCACCAAGCAAGCCGGTCCCAGATGGCTCAAAAATCGTAGTCAAAGAAATCGACTCCTTGCCTAGCATCGGTGTTCAGTTCAATACTGATTCGCTTTTGCCTGTAGATACCTTAGATACCGCCTTTGTTTTGCTTGATATTGACCATATCCGCATTAATGAAGAGTCTTTAACTGCCCAGAAAATCAACAGCGTTTCAGCCAATGGATTAATTGTGGAAGCAGCGCTGCTTTCTTCAAATTCTGGCGAGAAACTGCATCAAGATATTGCACATCTAAATAAGCAAATACCAGCAGGTTCCAGAATTCTAATTCAACGTGAAGGTCGAGAAATCGTAGAGGAGAAAGATCTTCCTCAAAATAAATCCCTTAGTACATTTATTCCCGGAACTGATGCATACCTAGTTGACCTACATCGCAACAAATATAAATTTGGTGAATCTGTTTCGTATTCAATGGTCCCGACACTTCATTCATCAGATACAGAAACAATTTTTAGAACTCTTCAAACTCAAACAGAGTCAATTAGCTTTGCTCAAGAATTTCTAGCGCCACAAGTTTTAATATCACCAATTACTTTTTCAACTCGAGGAAATCCCGAAACCGGTCATGCTCGTGATC
>CANGVO010000100.1 GCA_947457445.1 Actinomycetota bacterium
ATCACCGAAGTTGTAGAAGCACGCAATATGCGCGCGCAATATTTAGATCGCATGGATATCGAACGCGAACGCGGCATCACCATTAAATCTCAAGCAGTTCGTCTGCCTTGGCGCAGCGGTATCGATGGCCAGGAATACATCCTTAACATGATTGATACACCGGGGCACGTTGACTTTACTTACGAAGTATCGCGCTCGCTCGCTGCTTGTGAAGGCGCGGTGTTGTTGGTGGATTGTGCACAAGGTATTGAAGCTCAGACATTGGCAAATCTTTATCTCGCGATGGAGAACAATTTAACGATCATTCCAGTTCTAAATAAAATTGATTTACCAAATGCGCAACCAGAGAAATTCGCCGCCGAACTTGCTCGCTTAATTGGATGCCAACCTGAAGATTGCTTGCGTGTTTCAGGCAAGACAGGTGATGGCGTTGCTGAACTTCTCGATCAGATCGTTGCGCAAATTCCTGCACCAGTTGGCGATGCCAATGCACCCGCGCGCGCACTTATCTTTGACTCGGTTTATGACTCTTATCGCGGCGTAGTTACCTATGTTCGCGTTATCGATGGTCGCTTAAATCCCCGTGAACAAATTCAGATGTTTTCAACCGGCGTTCGCCACGAAGCACTTGAAGTTGGTGTTATTTCACCAGAGCCAGTACCAAGTAAAGGCTTAGGCGTTGGCGAAGTAGGTTATTTGATTACCGGCGTAAAAGATGTTCGCCAATCACGCGTTGGCGACACTGTTACTAACTATCAAAACCCAACTAAGACAGCGCTAGCCGGTTATAAAGATCCTAAGCCAATGGTTTTCTCTGGATTATTTCCGTTAGATGGCGCTGACTTTCCTTTGCTTCGCGATGCGCTAGATAAGTTGCAGCTAAATGATGCCGCCCTTGTATATGAACCAGAAAGCTCAGCTGCGCTCGGCTTTGGTTTCCGTTGTGGTTTCTTGGGCCTTTTGCATATGGAAATCGTGCGCGAACGACTAGAACGCGAATCAGGGATCAGCCTTATTTCAACGGCGCCTAACGTGGTCTATCGCGTAATGCTTGAAGATGGCAAGGAATTCGTTGTTACCAACCCGTCAGAATTTCCTGACGGCAAAATTAACTATGTAAAAGAACCGATCGTTAAGTGCACCATTTTGGCGCCATCGGAATACATCGGAACCATCATGGAACTTTGCCAAGATCGTCGCGGCACCATGCAGGGTATGGATTACATCTCAGAAGATCGCGTTGAAATCCGTTACACCTTGCCACTTGCTGAAATTGTCTTTGATTTCTTTGATCAGCTTAAGAGCCGCACAAAGGGTTATGCCTCACTCGATTATGAAGAACTTGGTGATGAAGAAGGCAATTTGGTTAAGGTCGATATCTTGCTCCAAGGTGAAGCAGTCGATGCTTTCAGCGCAATCGTGCACCGCGACAAGGCTTATTCATACGGCGTAATGATGACCGGCAAATTACGTGAACTAATTCCTCGTCAACAATTCGAAGTACCGATTCAAGCGGCTATTGGTTCACGCATCATCGCGCGCGAGAGCATTCGTGCTATCCGTAAAGATGTTTTGGCCAAATGTTATGGCGGAGATATTTCACGTAAGCGCAAACTTCTTGAGAAGCAGAAAGAAGGAAAGAAGCGCATGAAGATGGTGGGACGTGTTGAAGTTCCCCAAGAAGCTTTCGTCGCGGCTCTTGCCACTGATGCTGACATCGAAAAGATTAAAGCCGCTCGTAAGCAAGACTAATCGTGCTCTCTTTTTACGTACATATCCCGTACTGCATCAAGCGCTGCGGCTATTGCGACTTCAATACATACACGCCAAGTGAACTACAGGATGGCGCCTCTCTTGAAATAGTTTCGAATGATTACATAGATGCTGTTCTGCTCGAGTTAAATTCGGCTCCGAATGATCCAGTGCCAACAATCTTCTTCGGGGGAGGTACACCGTCTCTCCTGCCCGCAAATGACCTGGGTCGAGTTATTGCAGCGATTAAAGCGCGCAATGGCTTAACTGATAATTGCGAAATAACATTAGAAGCAAACCCTGATTCGGTTACCGCTGAGAAGTTATCTGCTTATTTAGCTGCTGGATTTAATCGCATTTCATTCGGTATGCAGTCTGCCCAACCTCACGTTTTAGCAGTTCTTGATCGCACTCATAACCCAGAAAATGTTAAGCGCGCAGTTGATATGGCACGTGCTGCCGGATTCGGCAGTATCAGCGTTGATCTAATTTATGGAACGCCTGGTGAATCACTTGAAGATTGGCGAGCGACTGTAACTGAGGCACTTTCTTTAGATATCGATCACATAAGTGCATACGCACTTATCGTTGAAACTGGAACAAAACTTGCCGCTCAGATTAAACGTGGTGATTTAACTATGCCTAACGATGATCTGATGGCAGATATGTATTTGCTGGTTGATCAAATGTGTAACGATGCTGGATTGCAATGGTATGAGCTATCAAATTGGTCAAAGCCGGGACATGAATGTAAACACAATATTGCTTATTGGAAGAGCGCTAATTGGTGGGGACTTGGGCCTGGCGCACATTCACATATTGATAAAAAGCGCTTCTGGAACATTAAACATCCAACTGCATATAAGCAGAAGTTATTTGCAAACGAATCACCGATAGCCGACTCAGAGAATTTAACTGAAGAGCAGTTGCGCGATGAATCAATAATGTTGGCTATAAGAATGCGTACTGGTCTTTCACTAGATTTGTTAAGTAGTGCAGCGCAAGAACAAATCCTGAAATATCAAAGTAGCGGGCATTTAAATCAGATCGAGGGCAAGTTGCAGTTAACCGCCCAAGGGCGTTTGATAGCCGATCGCTTGGTCCGAGAGGCGCTGGGCTAAGCGCCTGTAGTACCTTTAGCCCATGAGCACTAACGCAACCATAATCCTTGCTTTTCTCGCAGTCGTATTTGTTGTCTCTGGGCTTTCCAAAGCCAGTGGAAACGAGAAAGGATTATCTGGCACTCGCGATGTAAATGTTAAAGATGGCATCGCTCGCGTAATCGGAGTCTTTGAAGCACTTCTAGCCTTTGGATTAATTCTTGGATTGAAGTGGACCTGGATGGCTTACTTCCCACTCTTGGGACTCTGGTTCTTTATGGCCGGCGCCGTATTTGTGCACTTTAAAACTGGTAAAGCCAAGACCGCTTTTCCTGCATTCTTTCTCTTAACCCTAATTTCAATCGCACTAGTACTGATCTAAGAAAGTATTAAAGAATATAAATATGCAATCGCAACGCCGTCTCGAAATCTTGCGCGCTATCGTTGATGAATACGTAGCCACGCAAGAACCTGTCGGCTCAAAATCTATTGCAGATAAATCTGCCCTTGGTCTTTCACCCGCAACAATCCGTAACGAGATGGCTGTACTAGAAGATGAGGGCCTTATTACCCACCCTCATACATCTGCTGGTCGTATCCCAACGGATCTGGGTTATCGCGTATTCGTAGACAAGCTAGCCACAGTTAAACCTTTATCTTCTGCCGAACGTCGCGCCATCGAAACATTTTTGGATGAAGCAAATAACCTAGATCAGCTCATGAAAAGATCTGCAAAGTTGTTAGCAGATTTAACCAAACAGGTTGCCGTCATTACCTATCCCATAATTGGAAACGGCCCGGGCAGTGAAAAGATGATGATTTCAGGAACGGC
>CANGVO010000101.1 GCA_947457445.1 Actinomycetota bacterium
CGAGTGCCACAGCTTTGCCAGCAACTGCAGACATAATCGGTCCGCCCTGCATTCCAGGAAAGACTGCCTTATCAATTGCCGCAGCATGTTCTTCCTTCGTCAAGATCATTCCGCCACGTGGTCCGCGCAAAACTTTGTGAGTTGTAAACGAGACAACGTCGGCGTACGGAACCGGAGAAGGAATTGCCTTACCTGCAACAAGTCCGATGAAGTGCGCCGCATCTACCCACATGATTGCGCCTACTTCATCGCAGATGGCGCGGATTTTCTCGAAATCAATTAGGGATGGGTATGCGGTAGCACCAGAGCAGATCATCTTCGGTTTGGTGCGGATTGCGATGTCGCGTAGTTCGTCATAATCAATTAGCTCGTTATCTTGACGGACTCCGTAGGACTCAACGTTAAACCACTTGCCCGAGAAGTTAACTTTTGAACCGTGCGTTAAGTGGCCACCATGTGGAAGCGACATTGCCAGAACGGTGTCCCCTGGCTTAGTAAATGCTTGATAGACCGCAACGTTTGCACTGGCTCCTGAATGTGGCTGAACGTTTGCGTGCTCTGCTCCAAATAAAGACTTTGCACGATCAATGGCAATAATTTCGGCTTTATCTACTTCTTCACATCCGCCGTAATAACGCTTACCTGGATAGCCTTCGGCATATTTATTGGAAAGTGTGGACCCAAGTGCTGCTAGCACTGCGCGCGAAGTGAAGTTCTCCGATGCGATCAATTGCAGATTGGTTTGCTGGCGCTTTAGTTCTGAGAGTAATACCGCAGCAATGTCTGGATCTTGCTGGCTAAGTAAGTTGAAATCCGGGCCGTAAAAAGTCTCTGCGCTCATGCGCGCAAGCCTAAGCCTTAGGTGCCTGAAATGTCAGATACGAGCGCTGTGATTTCACTGCGTGGGATGGCGCCTTCGCGCACGATACGTGCTGATGATCCTGTGAAATCAATTACCGTGCTGGAATCACCCTGTGGCAGAACGCCAGCGATGAACACCGCAGCGACTTCCACTTCAGAGAAATCTAAATCCGCACCATTACTTATCGGTGGCGCACCCGCAGATGCGGCACTGGCAATAGCTAGAGGACCTGACTTTTTTAGAACTTCGAGCAGAAAAGTTGCACTTGGAACTCGCACACTTATCTGATCTAAAGAATTGCCATCACCTAAATCCCAAGACAATCCAAGTTGTGGTTTCAAATTTAAAGAAAGTGCGCCGGGCCAGAAATTATCCATCAATGTACGAGCGCTATCGGGAATACTGCGTGCGATTCCATCAATAGAGGACTTGTTTGCGATTACAACTTGTGCCGCTATTCCGAGGGCATCACCACGCAATACATGTAAAGCTCGCACAGCATCATGAAAGAAAGCATCTGCAACAAGGGCATAGCTATTTTCTAGAGGCGCAACAATCACATATCCATCTTTAAGGGCCGCTACAGCAGTGCTCACATGTTCTGAGATATCACCTTGCAAAATATCGTGGCGCGCCATGGCTATTTCCTAACTGCCGAACTCCATCTAGGGCGCCCAGTTAAATCTTGATGCACCGCGATGTCAATGAATTCTCTTGATAAGAGCGCATCGATTGCGGCGCCTTGTTCTTCAGTATGTTCAATTGCAAGTACGCCTCCACTTTTTAACAAGCGAGCGGCCGCATCAATAAAACGCTTTGGTAGTTCCAGCCCCGTTGCTCCACCAAAGAGCGCAACATGAGGTTCATGCTCGGCAACATCTCGCGGCAGGCTTTGGTTATCAGGAATATAAGGTGGGTTTGCAATCACTGCATCGCATTTAACGCCGGGCAATACATCTGCGACATCACCTTCAACAACTCGAACATTTTCAGAAATTCTGGCGACATTCTTCTTTAGCCAAACGATTGCATCAGCGCTCTTTTCAACGGCTATAACTCGAGAACGTGGTGCTTCAGTTGCAATTGCCAAAGAGAGTGCACCAGATCCAGCGCCCAGGTCGATTACCGAAATTTCACCAGATACTTTCTCTTCTAAATTCTTGATATGAGTTAGCACTGCTTCGACCAACAATTCACTTTCAGGGCGCGGAACCAATACGCCAGGTCCAACTTCGATTTCAAGGTGGCGGAAATATGCGGTGCCCGTTAAATACTGCAAAGGTTCATGAGATGCACGTCGAGAAATTAACTTGGCGAAGGTATCTTCGATGACACCGAAATCACCAAGTGCTTTTAAGGCAGCATCTAATTTCACTGAGTTATGAAGATCCATGCGGGAAATGCCAAGAACATAGGCGAATAAATGTTCAGCATCAACTTCGGAAATATCAGCTGCCGCTAATTTCTCTTTCGCCGAACGAAGCAGAACTTTAATTTCGCTCATTTTTTACTCGGTAGAAGAGAGTTTGGCTGCCTTATCGGCATCTAATAGCGCTTGCACCACATCATCTAACTCACCGTTTAGAACTGCATCTAAGTTATTTGATTTGTAATTAACGCGGTGATCACTCAAACGATTTTCTGGATAGTTATAGGTACGAATTCGTTCAGAGCGATCAACGGTGCGAACCTGGCTCTTGCGCTCAGCCATTGCCGCAGCTTCGGCCTTCTCTTGCGCATCGGCCAATAATCGAGCGCGCAAGATACGAAGTGCAGACTCCTTATTCTGAAGTTGCGATTTTTCATTTTGGCAAGAAACCACGATTCCGGTTGGAACGTGAGTTAAGCGAACTGCAGAATCTGTTGTGTTAACTGACTGACCACCAGGACCAGATGAGCGATACACATCTACACGCACATCATTCATATTTAGTTCTACGTCTACTTCTTCAGCTTCTGGAAGAACAAGTACACCAGCAGCGGATGTGTGGATGCGCCCTTGGCTTTCTGTTTCAGGTACGCGTTGCACACGGTGAACGCCGCCTTCAAATTTAAGTCTTGCATAAGGTGTCGTACCTGGTTCGGGAGTTCCCTTAGATTTAATTGCCATCGAAATATCTTTGTATCCGCCAAGATCAGATTCAGTCATGTCGATGATCTCGATCTTCCAGCCGCGTTTTTCTGCGTAGCGTTGATACATGCGGACCAAGTCGCCAGCAAATAGCGCAGATTCATCTCCACCTGCACCTGCTTTAACTTCAATAATTACATCGCGATCATCATTGGGATCACGGGGAAGCAAGAGTTCTTCTAATTTATCTGCGGCGGCTTCGACAGCTAATTCAATTGCAGGAATTTCTGATGCAAAGGATTCATCTTCTAGCGCCATTTCGCGCGCTGCTTCTAAATCATCTGCTGCAGACTTCCAAGCGTTAAAGCCTGCAACTACTGGACCTAGTTGGGCATAACGACGGCCGAGTTGGCGCGCTTTACCTTGATCTTCATGGATAGATGGATCGGCCATCTGCTTTTCTAGCTCTTGATATTCGCGCACCATTTCATGGGCGGATGCGAAGCGATCGTTAACTTTTGCCATTTGGCTTCTCCTTTCTATCTAAATTTAGAAGTTACTTAACTTGTTCTATTTGAGAAATAAAAAGACCGCGTCGCAACCTCAGTGGGTTGCGATGCGGTCTTTTTAGAAAGCTACTTGGCTGCTGTTTTACCGAAACGCTCTTCGAACTTGGCGACGCGTCCACCAGTATCGAGAATGCGCTGCTTGCCTGTGTAGAACGGGTGGCA
>CANGVO010000102.1 GCA_947457445.1 Actinomycetota bacterium
CGATATGTGGGTGTTTAAGAAATCCTCAAACACGGTCTTCCTCTTGCGCCAGCGATACCGAGCAAAGCATTACAGCCATGAAACGGGTCCTGATTAAGCGTCCGACTAAGGAAAAGGGTACTGCCTACGAACGCGTATACCTAACCGTGGTCTAGACAGTTACGCCTAAATGGAGCAAAATTGGGCTAACTAGTTAGTAATAGCAAGCGTTTATGCCGCTGGGGAAGGTCGCATAGCGCGGTCTTGCTAGGTACTTTCTAGGAGCAATAAATGCAAGAGCTAAATCCATTTGGCCAGAACAGAGATCGCTTAAAGGAATCTGTTACCGGCTTACTTGTCATACATAGCGCACCTAATGCGCTGCGCCCGCATATCGAATGGGGCTTGCAATCAATTCTTGGCACTTGGCTTACTTTGCAATGGCTAGAACAACCAAACGCTGCAGGAACATATCGAACAACAATTGAATTTCGGGATGTGCGAGGAAGCGCCGCGAAGATTGCATCAACACTTCGTGGCTGGCATTACCTGAGATTTGAAGTTCGCGAAGAATCCGAACTCGGGGGAGAGTTCTATAGATCAACTCCCGAGCTCGGTATTCACCGCGCCAGCATCGATGGTCTGGGAAATATTGTTGTCACAGAACATCAAATTGCAGATGCGCTCGCAAAGAGTTTTGATGAAATATCAATACGTGATGCGATCGATGAAGTTCTGGGAAATAACTGGGAAAAAGAGTTAGCCCCTTTTCGTGAAGTTGAAATCGATAAATTAATTCAACTAAGAGCAATCTAGTCAGATATAATAAGTACATGACAACTCCAGAAAGCCCAATAATTCAAATCGAACGCCGTAAAGCAATTGCAACAATTCTTGCGGCTGTACTTTTATCTGCTGCAATCGGACTTGGACTCTCCATGGTTGGATCCGGCTTCGCAGCACGTTCAGATAATGGAATTGTCGTAACTGGTTCGGCACGAACAGAAGCGATTGCAGATAATGCGGTTTGGACGCTTTCGGTATCACTTTCTAGCGCAAAGGTAGCCGACGCGGTCACTAAAGTTGGCAACGATGTTGATGCAGTTACTAAGTACCTGACAAATGGCGGAATATCCTCAGCCTCACTAACTCTTGGGCCAGTTTCAACTTATGGTCAAGAAGAGTATGTAAATGGAAATTCGACAGGGCGAATTCTTAACTATCGCGCCTCTCGGGATGTAACAGTTCGCACCAAAGATGTCGAACTAGTTTCTAAACTCTCACAAGGTATTGGTTCGATTCTGCAAAATGGAGTAAGCGTTAACAATTACGGGCCGCAGTACTACATTTCAACGTTGGCAGATCTTCGTCCTAAGTTACTTGAAGAAGCGATGAAAGATGCCAAGGTGCGCGCGCAAGCAATCACCAAGGCAGTCGGTGGCTCTGTTGGAGCCGTAACAAGTGTTCGTAGCGGAGTATTTCAAGTTACGACGCCAGATTCGACAATGACTTCCGACGGTGGCGCATACGACACATCAACCATTAAAAAGACAGTTACTTCAACGGTTTCTGTAACTTTTAAAACTAAGTAGATAAATAGCGACCACTTTGACTTCGCGTGCAGATGAATTAATCGCCCATTTTGGGATGAAACCACTTCCCGTTGAGGGAACGTACTTTGTTAATACATATGTATCGTCAGAAAAAACCGCAGCTGGTGGGCCGATGGGTACCGCCGGCGTTGGTCTTTATCGAACCGAGCCGCGCAGCGCTTCGACTTTACATGTTCTGGAATTTGATGAAGTTTGGCATTACTACGAAGGTGATCCCATCGCACTTTATGAATTTCACGAAGATGGAACTTGTCGCACCGTAACTTTGGGTTCTGATTTTTCTGCGGGCCAAGTAATGCAACACACGATCAAAGCTGGGGTAATTCAAGGTGGAGAAGTTGCTCCCGGTGGCACGTGGTCTTTATTTGCGTGCACGATGTCGCCTGGATTTATCGGCACATGCTTTCGCGGAGTACGTCGCTCTGAATTAAGCGGAAAGTACGAAGGATATGAAGCGATTATTCAGCGAATGGGCGTGCCAGATGAACATGAAATCAACTTGCCAGAGGGTTATCAGAATTAATTAAAGCGGAATGTTTCCGTGTGCACCACGACGATGAGGCGCAGCAGCAAGAGTTCTAGCAAGTGCCGATCTCGTATGTTGTGGTTCAATAATTTCATCGACAGCACCGATTTCAACTGCGCGTGCGACTCCGCCAGAAATCTTGTCATGTTCGGCGGCAAGTTCTAATTCCATATTTTCGCGTTGAGCAGGTTCAAGATCCGCGAGAATGCGGCGATGTAAAACTCGCACGGCAGCAACTGCACCCATTACAGAAACTTCAGCTGTTGGCCAGGCAAATACTCGCGTTGCACCAAGTGATTTCGCGTTCATCGCTACAAATGCACCACCGTATGCGCGACGTGTAATTAAAGTTACTCGTGGAACAACGGCTTCGCCGAATGCGTGCAATAACTTGGCACCACGTCGCACTGCACCT
This sequence comes from Actinomycetota bacterium, assembly GCA_947457445.1. Taxonomy (GTDB): domain Bacteria; phylum Actinomycetota; class Actinomycetes; order Nanopelagicales; family Nanopelagicaceae; genus Planktophila. The sequence goes on from CANGVO010000102.1 coordinate 2,534, forward strand.
TCCCATTCCTGACCGGCACCAGGCAAGAAGCCAGTTACATCTGCGATAACAATTAAAGGAATTCCAAAAGCATCACATGTACGCACAAAACGTGCCGCCTTTTCACCGGCTGCAGAATCTAAAACTCCGCCAATGTGCGCAGGGTTATTTGCAATAACGCCAACTGTGCGACCACCAAAACGTCCAAGCACCGTGGTCATATTTTCTGCCCACACCGGAAGTAGTTCTAATTTCTCACCATCTTGATCCAATATCGCATCTATTAGCGGATGCACTTCATAGCTGCGCTTAGAAACAGGTGGAACGAAAACAGATAAATCTAAATCTTTAAGGTCAGTATCCATATGGCCTTGGTTGGCGAAGAGAGCAGTTACGTCGCGAATTTCATCAAATGCTTCTTGCTCGGTTGATGCAATCACATGTGCGACGCCACTGTTTTTACTATGAGCCTCTGGTCCACCAAGAGATGCCATATCAACATCTTCTCCGGTTACAGATTTAACAACGTCCGGACCAGTAACAAAGATGCGACCTTCTGGTGCCAGCACAACGATGTCAGTTAGCGCCGGACCGTAAGCGCCACCACCTGCTGTTGGTCCAAGAACAAGTGATAACTGCGGAATACGTCCGCTAGCCAAAATCATTGATTGGAAAACCTCACCGAATGCATTTAGCGATGAAACGCCATCGCTCAAACGCGCACCACCCGAGTGCCAGATACCAATGATCGGCAATTGTTTAGCCATCGCTTCGCGATAAGCGCTAATTATTACTTGTGAACCCGCAACGCCAAGTGCTCCACTTTTAATTGTGGCATCGGAGGCGAATACAACTACTTTATTTCCTTTGATACTTCCGGTAGCTGCGATCATTCCGCAATCAGTGCGTTCGAGTAATAACGAATCAGTGCCCGGATCTAGAAGGCGTTGAATTCGTAACAGTGGATCGCGTGGGTCAACCTCTTTGTGGACCATAACAAAAGAGTTTATAGAGTAGCGAAAGCCAATACAACGTTATGACCGCCAAAACCAAAGGAATCATTAAGCGCTGCGATC
>CANGVO010000103.1 GCA_947457445.1 Actinomycetota bacterium
ATTCCGACCGAACCGATGGAAATCCCATCGATTTACGCGTGATGTCGCTGATTTACGCAGTGGATTTTCATTCGCGGGTGTAGCTCAATGGTAGAGCCCCAGCCTTCCAAGCTGGCCATGCCGGTTCGATCCCGGTCACCCGCTCCATAGTTTTAAAGCGTTCCGATGGACCCGACGAGGGTTGCAAACATTCGGCCCGAAAGCGACAAAGGTTTTACTGACGTTGATCCCAAATCATCTATGACTTTGATTGCGATCGCAGTATCAGAAACTCCGACCGATATGACACCCGTGATTACAAAGTCATATAAACGAAGTCTTGGTTCGAGCTCGAAGTTTGTTTTAGACGTTGCAATGTAATTAAAGGTTGCTGGAGAATTATCTTCGTGCACTATGTCTATTGCGAATAAGCCAGCGGTTGCATCGCTGACTCCAGAAAGATGGATCGTATAGAGATATGACTTCCCTGCTAAAAATCTTGGTAAAAAAGTTGAAGTTGAAGATGTCCTATGCGTTGCAGTGCTCAACGTCCAATTGGGAAGAGAAACTACGTAAACATTGCTGGGACCAACTGCGCCGACAGTTCCGGTTTCGCCTTTAGAACCGGTAGCTCCTAAAGATCCGACAGTTCCGGTTTCGCCTTTTGCACCGGTTGCTCCAATAACGCCTTGCGTACCCGCAGAACCTGCTGGACCTTGTGCCCCCGCAGGCCCAACCGTTCCCCCACCACTTCCTGAACTACCCGTTGCACCTGTTGCACCTGTTGCACCCGCAACGCCTGCCGCACCATTAGCACCAGATGTTCCGGTTTCACCTTTATCTCCCTTGTCGCCTTTTTCACCTTGTGTGCCACTTGGGCCAACAACATTTGATGCGGAAGAAATTATTTTTCCTTCACTGCCATTCTTTCCATCAGTACCGCTAACTCCGATTGGGCCTTGCAGGCTTTGCGGTAGTGGCCATTTTTTATTCTTCTTTGGTCCATAAATCAAAAGACTTCTTGTATCAATATAGAAATCACCATCAATTCCTAAGGTGCTAAGTGGAACACCTTTCCCATTCAAGATTGTGTTTGGAATTGAACTCGAAGTTCTGCCTGCAGATTTGGGTTTTGTCGAAGCACTTGAAATAGGTGAAGCAATTACCGTGATAACAAGAGTTAATGCGATTGCAGTGGCCACTCGAATTCGATTCATGTAAACCTCCAGGCGTAATTGCTGCGGATACTGAATTCAGTGTGAAGTCGTAGTGCGCCGTCGCGAAGGGGGCTTTCCTGAGTAAATCCATAGAAAGAGCGGGACAAGCCACGCTCAACGACGGCGGTGCGGTGTGAAAAACTCGCAAGAGTCTCACAGGATCTAAGGGTACTTTTTTGAGCATTGAGTAGTTATCTACGGGTAGTCGATAACGAGGGTTTCGACAACGTGCTTCACTGGATGAAAGGAAGACATGCAAATGTCATCAAGAAAGAAAGTAATCGCAGTTGCGATTACAACGGTTGCGCTCACAGTAGGCGGCGTTGGAATCGGTCAAGCTGCATCAAAGGCAAAGGTTGTCTCGACAAAGATAACTCGCTCTTCCTCAAATGGAATTGCTAATCCGATGGCCAAGAGTGGTGGACATGCTGCAGATTTGGCAGCAACACTTTCAGCACTTGTTGCTAAGGGAACAATAACTCAAGCACAGGCTGATGCAATTACTGCAGCTGCAACAGCTGCGGAAACTGCAAAGCGCGCAGCAATGGATGCAGATCATGCTGCAAGAGATGCAGAACGCACAGCACTTGAAGCACTTGTATCAAAAACAATCGGTGTAGACACAGCGACTATTCGTACTCGTCTAGCAGCGGGTGAATCACTTGGTGCAATTGCCGGTGCAAAGAAAGCAGAACTCATCACAGTACTAGTAGCTGATGAGACAAAGCGCATTGATGCCGCTGTAACTGCCGGAAAGTTGACAGCTGCACAAGCGACAACTCTTAAGGCGGGTCTATCCGCTCATGTCACAGCAGAAGTTGATGCTGTTGGCGGAAAGCGTGGTCCAGGAATTGGTGGTCCAGGAATGGATGATCATGGTGACCGTGGCGGTAAAGGTGGTAAAGGCGGTAAAGGTGGACGTGGACATGGTGGTCCAGGAAAGGGCGGCATGGGAGCTGCTCCAACAATTCCTGCGCCAACAGCCTCTCCAACATCAGCAGCATAAGTTCTACTTGATTAATTTCATGTAGTTCCTCCAAGGGTAGAAAAACCCGTCGCGAATTCTCCTTCGCGGCGGGTTTTTCATTGTTGCGTTAAGCGTTAAGCAAAAAACATCGTGAGAGACTTCAGCCATGCGTTTACATATCGGCAGTGATCATGCAGGGCTTGAATTAAAGAGCGAATTAATCGCGCACCTAGTGAATAACGGCCATGACATTACAGACCACGGACCATACGAATACGACGCTTTAGATGACTATCCCGTTTTTTGTATTCCGGCCGCCGAAGCGACAGCTAAAGATCCATCATCTCTAGGAATTGTCATCGGCGGATCCGGAAACGGTGAACAAATGGCTGCCAATAAAGTTAAAGGTATTCGTGCAGCGCTGGCTTGGAGTATCGAAACAGCGAAATTAGGCAAGGAGCACAACAACGCAAATGTAATAGCTATCGGCGGGCGCATGCATTCGATCAATGATTGCAAGGCAATCATTGATGCTTTTATTGCGACCCCATTTAGCAAGGATGAACGTCATATCCGCCGAATTGATTTAATCTCTAAATATGAAGAAACCGGCGCAATTTAATTTAGGCTTTTAGAAATCTAAAATCATTTACTGCATGGTCTTTCGAAATTCCTTGACCTTCAAACCGTGTCAGCGGACGCCAATCTGGGCGCTCTACCAATCCCCCAGTAAATAACTTTGTTTGTGAGAAAACTTGAGTAATCCATTCGGCATAAGGAACCCAGTCAGTTGCTATGTGCAGGTAGCCACCCGGCTTTAACTTAGAAGCAACATCGCTTAGGAATCTTTCATTAACTATGCGCCGCTTAAAGTGGCGTTTCTTTGGCCATGGATCTGGGAAGAATAAATGAACTCCATCAAGGCTGGAGTCCGTAATCATGTAGTAAAAAACTTCAAAGACATCTCGTTCGATTAACCGAACGTTTGTTAGTTCATATTCATCTAAGCGCGCCATCAATTTTCCAACGCCAGGCATATGAACTTCAACACCTAGGTAATTAGTACTTGGGTTTGCCTTAGCAATTTGCCATGTGGCCTCACCCATCCCATATCCAATCTCCATAATGATTGGTTGCTGCTTAGGGAAAAGTGATCCTAATTCGATAGTCGACTCTTGAAACTCAACTCCGTATTTCGCCCATAAGGAATCGCGCGCTTCTTGCTGGGCAGGGGTGATACGAACCCCACGTAAGCGGTAACTTCGATTGGTCAGTGGCTCCACAACCGAACTCTTTCACGATTAGACTGCACCAGCAAAACAGCGAAAATCGCAATTAAAGGAGCGCTCG
>CANGVO010000104.1 GCA_947457445.1 Actinomycetota bacterium
AGCGTTGAGGTAATTGGAAATCGACCTGAATTGTGGACATCTGCCAAGTGCGACCAATCGCATCTTTGGCTTGTACCGAAATCTTAGGACCGTAAAAAGCAGCCCCACCTTCATCTAGTACTAATTCTAGATTTTGAGCAAGTGCTGCTTTACGTAAAGCCTCAGTGGCCTCAACCCAGTCCGCATCTTCACCAACTGATTTTTCCGGATTGCGCGTAGAGAGTTCGAGGTAGAAATCTTCTAGACCATAATCGCGAAGCAAGTTGAGAACGAAGGTAAGTAGTGAATCTAGTTCGCCAACCATCTGATCTTTGGTGCAGTAAATATGTGCATCATCTTGAGTAAAGCCACGAGCACGAGTTAATCCATGAATCACGCCTGATTTCTCATAGCGGTACACGGTTCCAAATTCGAAAAGACGAAGTGGAAGTTCGCGATACGAACGTCCGCGCGAGGCGAAAATAAGATTGTGGAAAGGACAGTTCATCGGTTTCATGTAGTACTGCTGGCCTGCACGTTTAATGGTGCCATCAGAATGATGTTCTTCATCCATAACCATTGGCGGGTACATACCTTCTGAATACCACTGCAAATGTCCAGACTTTTCAAAAAGTGCAGCCTTGGTTAAGTGCGGTGAATAAACAAATTCATAACCTTCATCTTCGTGGCGCTTACGAGAATAATCTTCCATCGCACGTCGAATAATTCCGCCCTTCGGGTGGAACACTGCAAGTCCAGATCCGATTTCTTCAGGGAATGAGAAAAGATCAAGTTCGGTGCCAAGTCGACGATGGTCGCGCTTTTCGGCTTCGGCTAGTAACTCAAGATAAGCATCTAACTCTTCTTGTGATGGCCAAGCTGTTCCATAAATGCGTTGCAGCATCGGATTCTTTTCAGATCCGCGCCAATAGGCGGCCGCCGTTCTCATCAATTTAAAAGCCGGGATATGTTTGGTTGAAGGTAAATGCGGTCCACGGCATAGGTCCGACCAAACCGGTTGTCCGTCTCTACCCAAATTATCGTAAATAGTAAGTTCTGCTCCACCAACTTCAACGCTGGCTTCTTCTCCAGCACCGGATTTAATCCCGATAAGTTCGCATTTGTATGGCTCATGCGCAAGTTCTTTTAGAGCTTCTGCTTCATTGGTAACGCGACGACGAAAACGTTGTCCATCTTTAATGATCTTGCGCATCGCGCTTTCAATTTTCACCAGATCTTCTGGGTTGAAGGCTCTTTCGGGCTCGAAGTCGTAATAAAAACCATCTGTAATTGGCGGACCAATTCCCAAACGAGTTTGAGCGAATACCTGTTGAACTGCTTGAGCCATGACGTGAGCCGTTGAATGGCGAAGTACAGATAGTCCTTCTGGCGAAGCAATTGAAACCGATTCAACCGAATCGCCATCAGCAAGTTCGGTCCAAAGATCTTTTAGTTCGCCATTTACTTTGCAGACGACGATCTCTTTGCGCTCTGCGAATAGTTGGGTAGGGCGGATATCGGCTTCAACCGTTACAGAAGCACCATCGACCTTTATAGCTATCGCAGACATAGCCTTAGCCTACCGAATGCTTATGCGTGTTTGCCCAAATATTCTGCGCCATAGCCGCGCAATTTTCATCAATTAGCAAGGCTCTTCCGGCAATCGAGGAAACGGATAGCGCAATTTTTAAACTAGAGATTACAAAGGCAGCATCTGCTCGCTCTAAATCTGACTTTGTAATCTGTCTAACGATAACTCCACATCTTTCGATGACTATGCCTCTTTGAACGCCCGGCAAAATCCCCGCGGACAATGGGGTTGTTACCCAATCTCCTTCCATTCTGAATAGAAAATTGGATACCGCTCCTTCAGTAACTTCCCCACGGGCATTTACGCAGATGATTTCATCAAATCCATCTTTTTGCGTTTTTTCCAAAAGAGACAAGCGATCTTCGTAAGGAAAAGCTTTAATCGTTATCGATTCGACTTCGCTTGAATCTGCAATGACCGCTAAATGAATTGGCTTATCTATATCCATATAACGTTGATGAACCGCGATAAATCTGTTTTTGGAGAAAAGCAACCGCAATCGACCGATGGAATGAGGCTCGGCCTTTAGGATCGAGCCTATGCTGCTACGTACGACTTCTTCACTGGGTAAAGAAATTCCTTTAGTAGTTGCAGCGACAAGAGCGCGGCGCATATGTCGTCCAAGTTCAAATACTTCGCCATCTTGCGTTCGAATCGTCTCGAAAATTCCTTCGCCACTTGGCCAACCATCAGCGCCCATTTCTGTCTTTGAAATATCGAGTAATTCATGATTAACCCAAACTTGCATTAGAGGTTTCCTCCTGCAATTGAAATCAACTTTCTCGCCTTCAATTGGGTCTCTTCCCATTCACCAATCGGATCACTCCCCCAAGTAATCCCTGCCCCAGTACCAAAGTGCAATTGTGAATCTCTAAAACTCCAGAAAGTTCTAATCGCAACTGATAACTCGGCCTTATCCCCTTGAATCCAACCGAGAATTCCGCAATACGGTCCGCGTTGGGTTGGTTCATTATCCGAAATGACTTTCAGAGCAGAACTTTTAGGCGCTCCGCTAATCGAACCGGCCGGCAGTAGCGAAGAAATTATCTCTTTCCACGAGATACCAGCTTTTAATTCGCCAGTTACATCAGATACCAAATGTCTAAGGCCAGGATGGTCTTCTGATCTAAGCAAATTAGCCACGTCTACAGTTCCATCACGACAAATTTGACCGAGATCGTTGCGCATGAGATCAACAATCATGATGTTCTCGCTCTGGTCTTTATCTCCAAATACCTGTTCTTCCAACGGCTGCGTTCCTTTTATCGGAGATGTCGTGACTTTGTCGCCATCACGTTTCAAGAAAAGTTCAGGAGATGCAGATGCCATTATTATTTCCGGCAAAGAAAGATATGCGGCATGTGGTGCGGGATTAGATCTCAGTATCTTTCCAAAGAGCGAAGCCAATTCGTCATCTATGAAATCGGCAGTTAACACACGACATGCATTTACTTGATAAACCCAACCGCTTGCTATCGCCTCTTTAATGTTTGAAACATATTGACAGTACGCACTTTGATCTAAGGATGATTTCCAAGTTCCGGAAACCGAATTCGCACCTGAACCAGCGAAAGGAAAAGTTGCCGCCATAACTTGTCTAAAACGTGCTAAACGAACCTGGCCTTCAAAGCTGACGGAAACTGCCCAGAAATTGCCATCATCCAACCGACTTAAATCATCAGTAACTTCGATGAGAGATCTGGCATATCGCCCGCTCATCCAGAACGAGTCATCACGCAAATCCATGCCCTTACGCTACGGTGAAAATGCTCGCTTTGGCGGTTAGCCCTCTGCTGCGCTAGATTTGCCCCCGCACGAAATGCGGACGTAGCGCAGCTGGTAGCGCGGAACCTTGCCAAGGTTCAGGTCGCGGGTTCGAACCCCGTCGTCCGCTCGGATTTACCGCCGCTTTGGAATTAA
>CANGVO010000105.1 GCA_947457445.1 Actinomycetota bacterium
ATGCCCTATTGCCGGATGGAAAACCATTTGTGTTGACTTCCCCCGATGGCGGTAGATCAAAGTTAAGTTCATTAGATATTCAGGTATCTGATCTTCTAAATTGATTCGATCCAAACTAGGATGCGATCATGAGCCAACAGAACCAAGTTGAGTTCACCCTCTGGTTACGCGAGAACCAGAAGGCGTTTCTACGTGCCGCCAAGGTTATTTGCTTCGATACTCAAAATGCAGAAGATGTTATGCAGGAAGCCCTTGCCGATGTTTATAAGCGTTGGAGCAAGATCCGCGAACATGAGAATCCAGAAGCATATTTAATGCGCGTAATGGTCAGCAAACATGCTGATATGCGCCGCAAGTGGTTGCGTCGCCAGCAGGAAAAAGAAACATCCTGGGATTTAGCCGAGAATATTCGCGACTTAGTTGATCAAACCGATGATGTAACCCAACGTTTACTTGTTCAGGCAGCGCTTAAATCGCTAAGTGCAGCACAACGTGCGGTTCTGGTTCTAATTTATGATCATGGAATGGTTTTGCGTGAAGTGGCTGAAGTTCTGCAAATTCCGATGGGAACAGCAGCTTCACATTTAGCTCGTGGCAAAGCGGCAGTTGCTGCTTATGTCGAATTAGTTCCCGAACTTGAGAAGTCGGCAAATAAAGAACTTACAAATTCAAAAAGTTCTTTTAATGAAATCGAGACAGTAATCGCGGAAGTGGTGGATAACAATGAGTGATGTAGATCCGCTAATCAAACGTGAAATGCAATGGATGGCACTTGGCGTTCTAGAAAACCGCGACCTGGCACCAATCATTATTGCCAAAGTTCGCCGCCAACGAATTCGTCGAGCACTCACTTCTGTATTGGCCGTATTTGTAATTGCTGGTGCAAGTATTGGCATTTATGAAGCGCTTAACCAGCCTGCTGCAATTGTGGTTAATCCAGATTCAGGAGTAACGGGCACAAATGCCGAAACACAGCCAGAAATAATTGGCTTGCAATCAGATTATCCAGTTACATGGGAGCAAAGCGTTGGCGATCTCGGTGCGATAAGCGGCGCAGGTGGAATTGGTGACACGCTTGGCGGACTAACAGCCGTCGGACTAAAGATTTCATGGGAACGTTGTGGCCAAGGGCAGTGCCCAATTACTTGGATATTGAGTTTAGAAAATAGAACTCAAGATTTAATTTCCACTGCCCCTTCACTTGGGATATTTACTGGACATACTCCAATCGTGAGCGATTCACGTCCAACGACGGTCTTGCCTGGCGGCACCGCACTCTTGGTCTACAGCTTCCCCGAGTTTAAAGAATCCCTGCTCACCGCCCCGCGTGATACCTGGCAGTGGAACTGGTACTTAGCTCAACTCCGATAGGAGTCTGAGCGAATCGGATAGCTCAACTCCGATAAAACCCCCTATTTAATGTTTACCTAACCGCATAAATTAACCCCACAACAGCGGTAAACACTTAGACGCCATACCCGTGGCTTCGCCTATCTATATGGGGGAAATGTGAAAAAGAAACTAATTGCCGGAGCTTCGTCTCTAGCACTACTTGCGGGGTTGATCACTGCAGCTAATCCAGCAAGTGCGGCAACTATCCGTTTGCCAAAGTCAGCGATGAACGCCTGCGTAGTTCAAAACGGTATTTATTGCATCGAATCAGTAACACTAACAACAGCCTCAGGACAGAAAATTCCTCTTACTTATGTACAAAGTGGACAAGAAGTTCCTGCAAAGAAAACTCCAACAGACTTTTTTGCACCAGTAGCCAAGGTTGTAAATGGAAAAGTTGAATGGAACGACTGGTGGATGTCTCAATACCAGCGCGATGTTCTAACTTCGGGGAAAATGGTTGTCCTTGATGGTTCATCTTTGATGGGAACAGCCAATCATCCAGAACAGGGCGCTAAGTACGATCCTGCTAAGAAAACTTTTGATTTAAATAAACCACTTGATTCGTACTCATACCCAACTCAATGCTGGGATAACACGACAAAGAAATCAAGCGAAAAGACTTTCGGAGATTGTTTCAAAGGAAGCACAATTTTCATGATTGATAATGAAGTTCGCTTCATCTGGTTTAACCAAACCGCAGCAGAAGCTGCTCAACAAGTTATCAATATGACTGCAAAGGGAACTACTTGGGTAGACCTTTCAGACTTATCTGCTCTTCAGCAACGTCCAGTACGCGGCACAACATACGATGCTGCAACCAAGACATTTAAAGAGACAGAAGGAATCATCATTCCAATCTGGGTAACTCGCGATGCATTGGTAAATGGTTGGGCAGTTGCCGGTACTGCGGCCGCAGTTCCAGCAGCTGCAGCAGCAACTCCTGTGGCAGCAACCGATACTTCAACGGCTGCTGTTTCAACTTCTGCAGATGTAGCTCCAATGGCACCTGATGCAGTAACAATTGTTAACTCACCGGCAGAGGCAGGACGCGCACTTGTTGGTCGTTGGACTAACCCAGACTGGCAAGGATTAAACCTTGGCGCGCTTGGTTATGACGGACTTTACGTAGAAGCTAAGACTCCGAACGAATTTGTTTCGAGCTGGTTAATGGTTGATGTTCTTCCAACGCTTACTGGTGCTGATAAGAAACCTAGCCTCGCAGGCCAGGTCGGCAACAAGGCATATGCAATAAGCCTTGATTCAGACATTTCGGTTTCAGTAAAAGTACGTGTTGGCGAAATGCAAACAGGCGTGGTTATTGCAGTTGGAAATTCAATAACTATTACTCCTGAATCAACTGGTGAGTACAACGCAATCACAATGACCGGTACACCAGTTACTGTTCCGCTCGCTAAATCCGCAGTAGATTGCACAGGCGAATCTGGAGTAGCAAAAGCGAATGTTCGCCAGCTACAAATGATTACTCTTGCATCTAACGATGACACATCTAGCTTTGGTGTCGAGGGAACTTCTGGCGGAATGTATGTTGCATCCAACGGTGTCTGCAAACTTTCAACTCCGGTATGGAATGAAACTGAAAAGGCATTTACTTGGAGTGCAGCAGCGCCTCACTTCGCACCAGATGGTGTGACAGTGAACAAAGGCTTCTACAAGGCAGTAATTCCTACAGCTGATGCCGCACTTCTTTGGGGTCTGACTAATCCAAACGATGCAGCAACAGCACTTGAGGTATCACTTACCACTGAAGCTGGCGGAACAGCAGCGTTCCTAAAGAGCATCAGCGTTAAGAATGGCAAGATCATCATCGATGTATCTGGCTTTGAATACTCACGTCCAAAGCTCAAGATCGGAATCAAGAAGGGTTATAAGCCTTCTGCCAAGATCTTGAACAAGACAACAATTACATGTGTTAAGGGCAAAGCAATAAAAAAGATCACTGCCGTTAAGCCAACATGTCCAGCAGGTTATAAGAAGAAGTAGTTTCAGCACTTCTTCCATATAGATAATCGAGGGTAAATCGTTCCCGGTCGCTAAGTCATTAGCGACCGGGGGCGGTCTC
>CANGVO010000106.1 GCA_947457445.1 Actinomycetota bacterium
GTGGAGTTCCTCATCCGTCTTTCGGGGGGTGTCGTAATCTGTTGCCACTGCTCTCACCTCACTTCCATTCAATTAAAACAACTCGCATCTATTGCGCGTTGCGTACGGGCGCATACTCGCGCACTTACCTGTGATTACCCATTACAACCCTCGGCGTGTCGCAGATATTCCCCGTTTAGATAAGTAATGACAGGTCTTTATTAGGTGTTTTTGACGGCCTCAATCGCTTTTCCTATGGCGATATACGCGCTGCTTCTATCGCTTTAGCGAGAGAAGCCCCCACGCGCGCGTGAATAGCAGTGCCACTTTCCACGTAAACCTCGCTAATGATTTCTCCAGTTTCGTGAATAGCGTTAACCAGATCACCACGGCTGTAAGGAATCACCGTTTCTATCTCTACATTTGGTTGAGGCAACGATTTTTCAATTGCATGAACCAGGCCTTCGATGCCGAAACCGGTGCGTGCCGAGAATGCATAACTGTTCTTCTCTTTGCGAAGAATCTCCATGACGACATCGGGGTTGGCGGAATCAACTTTATTAATCGCAATGATCTCGGGAATATCTCCCCCACCGATCTCATTAATAACTTCACGAACTGCACGAATCTGTTCAAATGGATCAGGATGAGATCCATCTACGACGTGAACTATTAAATCAGCGTCTGAAACTTCTTCAAGCGTAGATTTGAATGCGTCAACCAACTGATGCGGAAGATGCCTTACGAATCCAACAGTGTCCGAGAGCGTGTAAGTACGACCATCGGCGGTGTGGGATTTCCGCACCGTTGGATCAAGGGTCGCAAAGAGCGCATTTTCAACCAGCACGCCCGCATCGGTAAGGCGATTTAGAAGTGATGACTTTCCCGCGTTGGTGTATCCGGCAATTGCAACCGATGGGATATTAAAGCGTTTGCGCTCTTGTCTCTTGGTATCTCGTGAAACCTTCATCTCGGCAATCTCGCGGCGCAGCTTTGCCATCTTGTCACGAATACGACGGCGATCGGTTTCAATCTTTGTTTCACCTGGACCGCGACCACCGATTCCGGCTCCACCCGCAGCGCGACCACCGACCTGGCGCGAAAGTGAATCACCCCAACCACGTAAACGTGGAAGTAAGTAAGCAATCTGTGCCAGTTCTACTTGCGCTTTACCCTCTTTGCTTTTAGCGTGCTGCGCAAAAATATCGAGAATCAAAGCGGTGCGGTCTACAACTTTCACTTTTAACTTATCTTCAAGTTGGCGAAGCTGCGAAGGTGAAAGTTCACCATCACAAATAACGGTATCGGCTCCACTTGATGCCACGATCTGACGTAGTTCAACTACTTTTCCAGATCCGATATACGTTGCCGGATCCGGCTTATCGCGACGTTGAATCAATCCATCAAGTACTTCCGAGCCAGCAGTTTCGGCGAGAGCTTTTAGCTCAGCTAATGAATTCTCGGCCATCTCGGCGCTGCCTTCGGTCCAAACACCAACTAGGACAACGCGTTCTAATTGAAGCTGGCGATATTCAGCATCGGAAATATCTTGGAGTTCGGTCGAGAAACCCTTTACGCGGCGAAGCGCGTGGCGATCGCTGAGCTCTTGTTGCGGTTCAGGGTTATATTCACTTTCATCGGCATCAAAATCTGCCGCAACTCGAGCGCTTTCGCGTAAGAGTTCTTCAAATAAATCGTTATTGCGAGGTAGGTCGTTACTCATGCATCCTGCAAGAAATTAGTTATATCAATATCTTTGATTAACACTGCTGGCCCAGTGAGCGTTGCATTTGAGTGCGGATCGATATCGACCACTAAACGTCCTCCAGGTGGATAGATCACCCATCGCGCCGGAAGAGCGCTTTTACTCTGAATGGTGGCTGCTAAAGCCACGGCGCATGTTCCTGTTCCGCAAGAGCGAGTCTCTCCGCTTCCGCGTTCATGAACTCGCATTTTGATCTCTTTGTTATCTGTTATCTCAACAAACTCAACGTTTACACCTTCAGGGTAACTGTCGCGTGGGCGAACGATCGGTGCATCGGCAAGCAAACCAACATCTTCAATCTTTTCAACAAAGACAACGGCATGTGGGTTACCAACGCTGATATGAAAACCGTTCCAAATTTTGCCTTCAACTGATGCCGTGATCTCTTCACCTTCGTCAATGACTTTTCCCATATTGACGGAAATATCTTCCGTTGCGGGAACGCGTAAGTGTTTGACTCCATCGCGAGTATTGATAGCGAAGATTCCTTCCGGTTGATGTCCTTTTTCAACTAAGTAACGCGCCATTACGCGGATTCCATTGCCACACATTTCAGCAAGCGATCCATCGGCATTGCGGTAATCCATAAACCATTTACCATCGCGCTTAGAAATCTTGATTAGTCCGTCAGCGCCAATGCCTGATAGGCGATTGCACATCGCAGCGGTTTGGGCAGTGGTTATTGAGATCTCTTCTTCGGGATCAAAGACCACTAGAAAGTCATTTTCAGTGCCGTGGCCATAGGTGGCGATTATTGGAGTATTCATTTCGATCTTGAGTTTATCTTCTCTAAGACCGTTTCCAGACGTGGTTGGATCGGTGATATCCATTGAATCCGCGCATCGCGTGAGAACCAAGTCTCTTGGCGCCGCGCATATTGGCGAGTTGCGCGCTTTGTCTCTTCCTTAGCCAATTCTTCACTAATTTCTCCTGAGCGCATCGAAATTACTTGGGCATAACCGAGCGCTCTGCGCGCAGTGGTGGCCTTGGCTATGCCTTCGGCGATTAACGCATCGACTTCTGCAACTAACCCACGTTCCCACATCAAATCCACGCGCGCATCGATTCTTTCCGTTAACTTCTCACGGTCCATTACCAGACCAAATTGCATCGCATCTGGATACTTTGAACTATCTTCGCGCGGTAAATTGGCGGTAAAGGGTTGGCCGGTTATCTCGATTACTTCCAAGGCGCGGATTACTCGTCGCACATTCTGAATATCGATCGCCGCAGCCGCTGCGGGATCAAGCAGTTGTAACCTTTCAAATAACTTCGCTACTCCAAAATCTTCAGATTCTTTATTTAGGCGTTCTCTAACTTGAGGATCTGTATCTGGAAAATTCAAATCATCAAGAATTGCCTTTATATATAGCCCCGTGCCACCAACAATTACTGCATTTCTACCGCGAGCATGTATTTGAGTTATTGCCTCGCGCGCCGCACCTTGATACCAGGCGACAGTGGCATCTTCGGTAACGTCAAGAACATCAAGAAGGTGATGAGGAATACCGCCTCGTTCAGCCATAGTTAACTTCGCAGTTCCTATATCCATACCCCGATAAAGTTGCATTGAATCCGCGTTGATAATTTCGGCGTCAATTTCATTAGCCAGGGATACCGCAAGATCGCTTTTGCCTGTCGCAGTTGCTCCGCAGATTACGATTGTTTTCATCGGGGCAATTACTCTGCAGTGCTTGCTTTGCGAATCGTTGGAATTCCGA
>CANGVO010000107.1 GCA_947457445.1 Actinomycetota bacterium
ATAGAGTTTGCGAGGATGCCCTTACTTGTTGCTCGAGCGATGGTTTCACCAAGGATTACACCTAACTCATCCCCACGTAGCATTCTCCAACCTTTAATTGGATCCTTAACTGCAGCAGCGCAACGATCGGCATCAGGATCGTTTGCAATCACCAAATCAGCGCCAATTTCTCGGGCCTTAGCCAGCGCCAAATCGATTGCACCTGGTTCTTCAGGATTAGGAAATGCAACAGTTGGAAAATCTGGATCTGGTTGGGCTTGCTCTGAAACTAAAATTAACTTTGGGAACCCGGCTTTGGCGAATGCCTTCTCGAGGGTTTCTGTTCCAACCCCATGCATCGCGGTGTAAACAATCTTTAGCGATCCAGGTCGTGGTGCAAGTTCTGCGGTACGCGCTATGTATTTATCTACAACTGCATCATCTAAGACAGTCCATTTTGAACCTCTTGGTTGCGCAGCTAAAGATTTAACCGAATCAATTTCTTTTGCGATGAAACCATCGGTGGGGCTAATGATTTGTGAAGCGGCGTAGTCAATTCCATCTGCAGTCGGCCCGATGTAAACCTTGTAGCCGTTATCTTGCGGAGGATTGTGGCTTGCAGTCACCATGACTCCAACATCGCACTTGAGTTCGTATGTAGCGTAAGCCAGAACTGGGGTTGGAAGAGGTCTTGGCAATACAAATACTTCAAAGCCCGCGCCAGCGAAAATCTCCGCCGATTCTTGCGTGAAATCTTCTGATCCATATCTCGCATCTCGCCCGATTACCACGCGGGTCATTCCACGTTCTTTCATGTAGGCAACCAAGCCTGCTGCAGTGCGTCCCACAACGGCGCGGTTCATACATGACGGACCGGGACCGATTGGTCCGCGCAAACCTGCGGTTCCGAATTGTAGAAATCCTGCAAAGAGCTTCTTTAAAGTTGCTTCATCGCCATCGGCGACCAGTTTTGTTAACTCTGCAGCGGTCTTTGGATCGGGATCATCAGCTATCCAGGCTTGGACTTCGGCCAAGAGCTGCGCGTTCATAGCCCCAGCCTAACTGGATTACGCGAAGTTGTGAATTGCGATTTAAAGCGCGAGGTTAGGCTTCAAGAATGTCGCACAGAACCGTGCCACTTGAAACTGTCTCACCAATTACCGCCTTGAGGTTTGCGACTTTGCCAGATTTGTGAGCGATTAGTGGTTGCTCCATCTTCATCGCCTCAAGCACAATTATTAAATCTCCGGCTTCAACAACAGCGCCTTCTTCAACTGCAATCTTCACAACAGTTCCTTGCATTGGACTTGTGAGTCCAGTACCGCTTGCGCCGCCAACCTTTGATTGCTTAGCGCGATGGCGCTTTACAACTGGTTCTGGGGTGTGGAGTTTTACCTCAAAGCGCTTGCCATTTACTTCTGCAACTAAATGTTCGGCTGCAATCTTTGTCGTAACTGGCGGAGGTGTTATTGAAAATGCTGGGATATCGTTCTTAAATTCATTTTCAATATAACTTGTGTAGACTTTAAAATTTTCGGTATATGAAGGATCTTCCAAAATCGCGCGGTGGAATGGAATTGCAGTTGCTAAGCCATCAACTTCGAATTCTGCAAGGGCGCGACGCGCACGCTCAATCGCTTGCTTACGGGTTGCTCCTGTAACAATTAATTTAGCCAAGAGTGAATCGAAGTTTCCTCCGATGGTGTCACCGTTTTTAAATCCGGCATCGATACGGACACCAGGACCGGTGGGTAGATTCCATTGCGTAATGCGTCCCGGAGCTGGCAAGAATGAGCGACCTGGATCTTCACCGTTGATACGGAATTCAAGTGAGTGGCCACGAATTTCGGGATCACCAAAGCCGAGTTCTTCTCCCATGGCAATGCGGAACTGTTCGCGAACTAAATCGATTCCCGTTACTTCTTCACTGACCGGGTGCTCTACTTGCAAGCGAGTGTTTACTTCCAAGAATGAGATAGTTCCATCTAGACCGATCAGGAATTCGCAGGTGCCGGCTCCAACGTATCCGGCTTCCTTCATGATCGCCTTGCTAGAGCGGTAGAGCTCTTCGTTTTGAGCATCCGTTAAGAATGGGGCAGGTGCTTCTTCCACCAACTTTTGGTGGCGGCGCTGCAATGAACAGTCACGTGTACTTACAACTACAGCGTTGCCATGTTGATCAACCAAAACTTGGGTTTCAACGTGACGCGGCTTATCAAGATAGCGCTCTACAAAACACTCACCACGGCCAAATCCTGAGATCGCTTCGCGTACAGCTGATGCGAATAGTTCTGGAATCTCTTCCATGGTTCGAGCAACCTTTAGACCACGTCCTCCGCCACCGAAAGCGGCTTTGATCGCCACCGGCAATCCATGTTCTTTGGCAAAAGCAATTACTTCGTCAGCGCCTTCTACGGGATCTTTAGTTCCTGCAACTAGTGGCGCACCAGCTTTAGCGGCGATGCGACGAGCCGAAACTTTGTCACCAAGTGCGCTGATCGCATCTGGTGATGGCCCAATCCAAATCAGACCAGCATCGATAACAGCCTGGGCAAAATCTGCGCGTTCAGATAGAAATCCGTAGCCTGGGTGAACAGCATCGGCTCCTGATTCTTTCGCCGCGGCGATAATTTTGGAGATATCTAAATAAGTTTGAGTAGCGGTGACCCCGTTAAGTGAGAATGCAAAATCTGCGCTCTTAGTGTGGATCGCATCGCGATCTTCTTCGGAATAAACGGCGACGCTTTCTAAGCCATGGTCGCGACAAGCGCGGATAACGCGAACTGCAATTTCTCCACGATTTGCTATCAGTACGCGCTTCATTGCATCTCCTTCACTTCTGGCCAAGAATATCCAAGCTGCGACATCGCAGAGCGCAGGAACGGCATCGATATGCCGACCACATTTGTGTAATCGCCTTCAATTACGGGAATGAACGGAGAACCAAACCCATCAAGGGTAAATCCACCTGCAACTTGTAGTGGTTCTCCGGATGCGATGTAATCTTCAATTTCTTGGTCAGTTAACTCAGAAAAAGTTACCTTGGTCGTTACGCGATCGGCAATCTCTCGACCTTGTGCGGTGTCGATAATGCAGTGTCCGGTATGCAGAAGACCAGAGCGTCCGCTGATTGCTTTAGCGCGTTCGCGCGCAACTTCTGGAGTGCCCGGCTTTCCAAATGAAACGCCATCGACATCGAAAGTTGAATCGCATCCGATGATGAGCGCGGGATAGTCAATCTGTTCACGAACAGTGTGTGCTTTCGTTACGGCCAGCGCGATAACCATATCCGCCGGCGTCATCGCGTTAAAGAAATCGGTTTCTTCGTCGACATTACTTACGATGATGGCGGGTTTTAGACCAGCGCCTTCAAGCAAGCGACGTCGTGATGTTGATTGCGATGCGAGAACGATCTTTGGCATTAACGAGATTCTCTTCTGGCGCCGAAGGTGATCTGATGGGGAAGTGGTTGACGAAG
>CANGVO010000108.1 GCA_947457445.1 Actinomycetota bacterium
CATACACAAAGTTATTCGAAGAGCGCATCATCTTCTTGGGTCAGCCAATTGATGACACTGTTGCAAACGATGTAATGGCACAGCTTTTGACCCTTGAATCAATGGATCCAGATCGCGATATTTCGATCTATATAAATTCACCTGGTGGATCTTTCACCGCCCTAACCGCAATTTATGACACAATGCAATTTGTTCGCCCTGACATCACAACAATTTGTCTCGGACAAGCAGCATCAGCTGCTGCGATCATCTTGGCTGGTGGAACAAAGGGAAAGCGTTACGGCCTAGAACATTCACGAATTCTCATCCACCAACCTTCATCTGAAGGCGGGGGACAGGCATCAGATATCGAGATCCAAGCACGCGAAATCATGCGCATGCGTGGTCTGCTCGAGACAATGCTTGCAAAGCATTCAAATAAGACAATTGAAGAAATTGAAAAAGATATCGAACGCGACAAGATCCTGACCGCTGCTGAAGCAGTCGAGTACGGAATTATCGATAAGGTTATGTCTTCTCGTAAGGCGAAGCCTTAATCGTATTTTTCTAAAGGGGCGTCGGCAAAGAAATGTTGAAAAAACACTTCGAACCCGGCGCTCTTTTTTCTTATAAGGATTACCGAAACGTATTTATCTCAGGGCTTATATTTGTTATTGGCGCTTCCGCTTTTCCAATCGCATTAGCCGTCAGCGTTCTAGATAATGGCGGCACTGCAACAGACCTGGGCTTAATTCTGGCTTCACGAGTTTTTGCGGGAACCATATTTATGCTCATCGGCGGAGTTTGGTCAGATCGTCTTCCTCGCAAATGGATCATGATTAGTGCTGACGCATTCCGTGGCTTTATCGCTTTATTTTTGGTGATTGTCTCGGCAACTCATATGCCGCTATGGGCAATTGGGCTATTGGTATTTCTAATGGGCTTAGGAGATTCATTCGGCGCTCCCGCAGGTACAGCAATCATTCCGAGTTTGTTGCCAGATCATTTATTGCCGGCCGGAAATGTTGCACGTGGAATTGTTGCGAAAATTGGCACGATAGTTGGTCCAGGTGTGGGCGGTTTATCTGTTGCAGTTATTGGACCCGATTACACCTTTGCAGTTACAGCTTTCGCTTTCTTATTGGGCACATCTCTTTTGTTCGGCATCACCGAAGAACCACGTGAAGAAACGGTTGTTAGAAAACCATCTTTCTTCTCGGAATTGCGTGAGGGATTTAAATTAGTTTGGGAAATTAAGTGGCTAGCCGCCTCTATCTTCATGGCATCGTTTCAATTGATGGTGATTGTCGCTGCCGAGACTGTTCTACTACCAGTGATTACGCGCCGTGAGTTCGATACAAACTCGGTCTTTGCCATATCCGCTGCGCTCTTTAGCCTCGGTGGAATGATTAGCGCAATTGCTGCAATTAAATTTCAAACGAAGAAGCCAGGACTTGTTGCGATTTCGATGTGGTCTCTTTTCGCATTTGCACCTCTAGTTTTAGCATTCCCGATCTCTCCTGCGGTTGTGATTATTGGTTACTTCATAGCCGGACTTTCGATTGGCGGTTGGGAGGCTTACTGGGTTACAGCCGTACAACGTGAAGTTCCGCAAGAAATGCAAGGCCGAGTATTTAGCATCGATTTCGTTGGCTCAAGCGGATTGATGCCGATCGGCATGGCACTTGTTGGACCAGCGGTGCTGTTAATCGGCGAACGAAACTTCTTGCTTTTCGCGATCGCATTTCACGTGATCATCTGTTATCTAGTTTTATTGGTTCCAGGAGTCAAAGAGTTAAGCGATCCCCGTAAATCGCAGGGCAATTCCACTATAAGCGAACAAGGTCACTCTTAAATCAAGACCCGTTTAATAGGCCTAGAAACTAAGATTTACCCATGACTCGTATCGGTGAAACCAGCGACCTGCTCAAATGTTCTTTCTGCGGAAAGACTCAGAAGCAGGTTAAGAAACTTATTGCCGGTCCAGGCGTATATATCTGCGACGAATGTATCGAACTCTGTAACGAAATCATCGTTGAAGAACTTGCCGAAGCCACAACGCTAGGACTTACCGAACTTCCAAAACCTCAGGCAATTTTTGAGTTCCTCGATCAATATGTAATCGGGCAAGATCGTGCCAAGAAATCTTTAGCGGTCGCTGTTTACAACCATTACAAGCGAGTGCAATCAGGACAAGCAAAAGGTGAAGACGGCGTTGAATTAGCCAAGTCAAATATTTTATTGCTCGGCCCAACCGGTTGCGGTAAAACGCTAATGGCGCAAACTCTGGCTCGCATGCTAAATGTTCCCTTTGCCATTGCAGATGCAACCGCGCTGACCGAAGCCGGATATGTCGGCGAAGATGTAGAAAACATTTTGCTCAAGCTATTGCAGGCTGCTGATTACGATGTAAAGAAGGCTGAGACCGGAATTATTTACATCGATGAAATCGATAAAGTTGCCCGTAAATCTGAAAACCCATCTATTACTCGCGATGTTTCTGGTGAAGGTGTTCAGCAAGCGCTTTTGAAGATTCTTGAAGGAACTGTTGCATCCGTACCACCTCAAGGTGGTCGTAAGCACCCACATCAAGAATTTATCCAGATAGATACAACTAATGTTCTCTTTATCGTTGGTGGCGCATTCGCTGGTCTAGACAAGATCATTGAAGCCCGCAGCGGAAAAGCTGGCGTTGGATTTAATGCCACATTGCAAGAGGCTGCAGATAAAAACCGTAAAGATATTTTCGCGGATGTAATGCCAGAAGATTTATTGAAGTTTGGAATGATTCCAGAATTTATCGGACGTCTTCCAGTCTTAACGAGCGTTGAAAATCTCGATAAGCCGGCGCTAATGGAAATTCTTACTGAGCCTAAGAACGCACTAGTAAAGCAATATCAGCGTCTCTTTAATTTAGATGATGTTGAACTTGAATTCACAACCGAATCACTTGATGCCATTGCTGACCTTGCCCTGCTTCGCGGTACTGGAGCTCGTGGACTACGTGCGATCATGGAGTCAGTTCTTCTAAGTGTGATGTATGACGTACCAAGTCGTACAGATGTCGCCAAGGTGATCATCACCAAGGAATGTATTGATGAAAATGCGGCTCCAACCTTGGTCGAGCGCACCGGTGATATTCCAAAGCGTGCTTCTCGCCGCGAAAAAGGTTCAGAGGAGAAGAGCGCGTAATATTGCCTTATGAACGGCAATTTGCTTAAGAGGTTAATTTCTTTATCCGTCTTGATGTCAGTAATTCTTACTTCCACGGTCGAAATAGCAAAAGCCGAGGAAGGCGTTACTTCTTCCGATATTAATTTCGGAACTGTTTACCCCCTGACTGGCGTTCTCTCACCAAGCGTGAGTAGTTATTACGGCGGAATCAAAGCCTATTTTTCCTACGTAAATGAAAATGGCGGCGTTTATGGAAGAAAGTTA
>CANGVO010000109.1 GCA_947457445.1 Actinomycetota bacterium
GCTGGCACCTATGGCAACGTGATCCGCTTCTTGCCACCAATCGTGATCTCTGATGAATTGCTTAAGGATGCTCTTGGCGTTCTGGAAGAAGCATTCGCCAGTCTTTAGTTTTTCACCTCACATAATCACCCTTCATGGGTGATTATCACTAGCCTTTTCACCCTTTGATGTATCACCCTTAGGTATGGGCTCTAGGACTAATCGAGAAATTAACTCTTCTAGGGTTATCAGCGGGGTATCGCTTGCCCGCACTCTACCGCCGGTACTTCCTCCAAATTTCCTCACCCGTAAAAATGTACTTTCACAAGTGGCGGTTGATCGGGGTGGCGTAACTTTAATTGCAGCTCCGGCTGGCTACGGAAAGACCTCGCTGGTGGCCGAGTATGTATCAACTTTGGATTTCCCAATCGTATGGCTTTCATTCGATGACACCGATAGTGAATCTTCTTTTAACACTCATTTAATTCAAGCGGTGCGAAATGCATTCCCGAACTTTGGAACTTGGTATGGAGTTGATGAAACTTTTAGCACTCCAGAAGTTTTAAGTAAAGTACTTTTTGAACTTGGATCTGCCGATAATCACATCGTCATGGTTTTAGACAATAACCGCATAACCAATGCATCGTCCTCGCCTCTTGCCGACCATTTCTTAGACTTATTGCCAAAAAATCTCCATATTTTTGCAATTCGACGAAATATTCCAGTAGATGCGATTGCCCGGCTTCAGTCGATCCCAAACTTTAGATTATTCGAAAGGAGCGATCTCGTATTCTCGCTAGAGGATATAAAAATATCTGGATCACTTCAAGGATTAGAGCTAGACGCTAAAAAGGTAGATTTGATCTCAGAATCTTCTCAAGGTTGGCCAGCAGCAGTCCAACTAATTTTAAATGGCCTTTCTCGTGGCTCTGAAGTAATTTTGGATCAGAAAAATACTCTTAGCGGTTCAGAACAAATCAAATATTTGGTAAACGAACTTTTTGAGACCATGAACAAAGATGACCAAGAATTTCTTGAAGCTCTATCTGTATGTGATGATTTTTCAGTTGAAATAGCAGAAGTTATACTTGGAGAGAAATTCTCTTTGACTAAACTAAATAACATAGCAAATGAAGCGTTGTTTATTCGTCACACCACAGATCCAATCAAAAGTTATTCGTTCAATAGTGCAATTAAAGCCGGCTTAATTCAAACACCGAAATTAACTGACAAAGAAACCAGAGCCATTCATTTCAGATTGAGCGCCTATTTCGAGGATAAAGGACAACATCTAATGGCGCTAGAACATGCAAGATCTGCTGGGGATCAAAAGCGGTACCGAAATTTATTTCGACAGTCGATGCGTCATTTGATTGCGGTGGGACGCGGAAAAGATCTTCTACGAATGGCAGAGTTGGTAGGTGATAACAGCGAAGCAGGTAAGTTGAAGCGGCAGACTGTCGAATTAATTGGTTTAACGGCAGACTTCCAATATTCAAATGCGCAAAGCCTAATTTTTGAAATGTTGAATGTATCTCGCGGCACCTCGCTTGAGAATTTCATAAAGCGATTCACATCAGCTGTAAGTGTTTATATTGATTTCGCAACCGGGCTGGATGTTTCTCTCGATGTTAATGTTGATTCGCTGATGGCAGCTACGGCAGAGGAGCTAGATCTGGCTCCAATTGATAAGATCTCCATTTTAAAAATTGCGGCCGCAAAAGAAGTTATTTACGATAATTCTGATCGTTTATTCGAAATTCGAAAGATGGCTGTCAACTTGGCCGAAAAGGACAACAGCGCCTTATCGCTTTACTTCATGAGCGCCATCGAAGCAAGTGCGTTACTTCATAAAGGTGAATTCAAGGCCGCCATGGTTGCCGCAAATAATGCGCTAGCCCAGGCTGAACGAGAGGGCTATACAGGAATATTTGGACCACTCGATGTTATGTATGTAAAAGCCCGGTGCCTTTTGGAATTCTCACAAAATGAATCTGCTCAACTTATTTTTGAACAAATCAGAAATTTAGCAACCACATGGCAGCAATTCGTTTGGGTATACATATCAGAGAGCTTTATAGCCCGCGATTTAGCTTTATCTGGAAGCACGACTGCTGCGTTGGATATTGTGCGAGCAGAACGAGAGCGCGCTGAAGTAATGGCCTTTAATAACGGTTTATCCGTATATTGTGACCTTACAGAATTATTCATTCGTTACACGATGAGCGACTGGAACAGAGTCGGTATCTTGCTCGGACGTTTACCGAATTTTCTTTTGGTTGACCGAGTTAGGCCAATCTACGAATTAGCGGTTGGTAAAACACCTTCGACCTATAACGTTGGGAATCTTCCCTCTAGAACTCCTAAAGAGGAGATATACAAGTACATGGCCGAAGCCGATGAAAATATCGATCGAGAGTCTGTTGCACTTGATTACATGCGCAAAGCATTGGAAGTTGGTGCGCAAGTGGGCGCTAAGGAAACTTTCTTAAGACAAGATGCCCGAATCCTCAATTTGATTATTCGTATTGCCGGTGAAAAACCAACCGTTTATTTAGAGAACTTGGCTTCCTTGATCACTTCTAGACTCAAAATACGAGCCAAGGCGCCCGCTGGGCTAACAGCCGCCTTAACAAAGCGTGAACTAGAGATCTTAAGACACTTGGAAACCGGAAAGCCGATTAGTGCGATTGCCGAAACTTTGCATGTGTCTCAAAATACGATGAAGACTCATTTGAAAAATGTCTATCGCAAGATCGGCGCACGCGGGCGCGATGAAGCGGTGACAAAGGCAAAGAACCTTTATATCCTTTAAATATTAGCTCGGGCTTATACTCAAGCCATGGATTTAGATCTGCTGGTAAACCTACTTGATTTAGCTGGCACCTTTGCTTTTGCCTTAGTGGGCGCGAGAATTGCTGCTGATAAAGGATTGGATTACGGCGGTATTGCATTTATTGCTGCCATTGCTTCTTTATCTGGTGGAACTTTCCGCAACTTGTTATTGGGGCAGCGCCCGCCTTGGGTTTTATACGGCTGGCTATTTATCGGCGTTGCCTTAGCGGTAGTAATTACTTTAAGTGCCAAGCGCACAACGCCTGTTGGAAGATTTGTGTTAACCCTTGACACTATTGGTTTAGCTGTTTGTTCAGTATCTGGTGCGCAGTTTGCGCTAACTCAAAATGCACCATTTGCGGCAGCGGTAATCCTGGGCCTCATTGGCGCTGTAACCGGAGGACTTTTGCGAGATGTCTTGTGCCAAGTCGAGCCCGTTTTGCTGCATCGCGAAACTGTTGGCACATCCTGCCTGACAGGATCACTAGTTTATGTGAGTTGCGATTACTTCTCGGTCAATCAAGTTTTATCGGTTGTTTTGGCTAGCGTCTGTGTAATTGCGGTTCGCGAA
>CANGVO010000110.1 GCA_947457445.1 Actinomycetota bacterium
AAAAAATAGATTTCGCAAGTTATCTTCATGGAGAAGTTCAATCTGAACTGATTGCGACTAGCCTTTCATTGCAGAAGGCATCTGACGCTGGGGATGTTGATGGAGTAACCCAGGCACTTGAACGTGCAGCAACTTTGTTGCGTCGTGATCATTCATCGGAAGATTTCTTTAAGAGAGTTGATCCAGCAGCAAAAATGGCCTCGATTGCAGAATCGTGGCGAGGTATCGCTGAAATTATTTACACTCTTCCGAATAGTGATTTAGTTAGTGAGACAGCATCTAACCTTGCTGTACAGGCGTGCGAGGAGATAATCGCAAATGCCGTTCGCCATGGTGGAGCCAGTGAAATTAATATAGATTTTAAGGTTGAAGCTGGATTGATAAAAGTAGCGGTAGAAGATAACGGAAAATTAAATCCGGCTAGCGCTCGAGGCTTGGGCAGTTCTCTATTGGATCGATTGACCGTTAATTGGTCGAGAGAAAGCTCTGCAACTGGCCATTGCGTCTATTTTGAGGTAGCCAACAGCAAATAAGGATCAAACCTTTAGTTTTGCGGCAAATGTAAGACGCAACATAATCTGATTAGGCTTTATTTGATCGCTTGCACTTAAGTTTGTTGCGGCATTCATAAACAATGAGGTATTACTTGAATTCATTAGAAAACTAAAGGCCAGTGCACGAAGGGTGCCTTTTTGTGACGATTCGGTCTTTGAGTCATACCCGCCAACTATCTGGGCATAGATGACATCGGTTTCGGCAGGTAAGTTTTCAGTCTTTTCAAAGTTTTCGATATCGGCGGTTATTTGAGCTAGGTCAAATTTCTCGTAAACAAGCGATAGACCTTTATCGTAGTTATAAGCGGATTTAGGTTGGACAGTTGCGGATCGAAACTTGGATGCATTGTTACTTAATTGCGGAACAAAGGAAATGGTTGCTAGAAAGATAACCATCAACGCTAGAAAAAGATCGGCATACATCCAACCCGCTTGCGGGGTGAGGTCATCTTCTTGTTCCTCGGGTGGTGCGCTGCGAAGAATCACTTTTGTCTTTTCTCGAAAGAAGCAACAGCCTTATTGTGAGCGGCCATATTCTTTTCTAGAGATTTCGAAGCATTTCGCAGACTTGTAATTGAAGTTGAAACATTTTGGTTTAGTGTGGTTGGAGTGACCGCACGTTTTGTATACAAGAATTCAGTTAGCGTCAAACCTAACTTCATTCGTTCGGCGTCGACTTTGCGTTGACCTATTTTGCGAAACTTTTGCCCCTTTTTGCCCAAATATGATGTTGCCATAGTCAGCAGAATCACTGCAGAGATTAAGAGAAAATCTAAATTGGCAATATGTCCAATAGTCCATTCCGAACCGAGAACACCAAAGCCGTCCTGCCAGAATTCCAAGAAGTTAGTAACTGAATTGGGGTTGGCTTTGACATAAACAGCAAATGCAGTCGTTGCTTGCCCAACTGCTGCCCAAGTCAGTGCAACAGGTACGAAAACTAAAATATTTCTGGCAATAACGAGAAACTGGTTTAACGAGATTTCGCGTCGCCCTGCTGAGGTTTCTGCTAATGGCAGGTATTCAAGAGGCACAAGCGTGGACCACATTGCCAAGTCCGAGTTATTTTGCAGCGCGGAATGAAGGCCCGATACATAAGGATCCTCATCTACTTTGTGCGATTTAGCCCAGCTGAGAAGTGAATGAGCGAGCTCTTCATTCTTGACGCTCTTTTTGTTTTTAGAAGTACTTCGCACATTCGCCATGTCGGAAAAAGTACCTTAGATATTCAATTAAACAAGATGAGGTTATGCTTGCGCCGTGAACTATTTAGAAGATAATCCAAGTAGAGCAAAAACGCTCGCGTTGCGCTTGTTACTTCTAATTGCTGTTGCGCTCTTTTTGGCAAAAGTTGGCCCAACTCTTGCGGACGAACTCTCGGGAGGAACTCCTGATCCCGTTCAGTCTCCGGTTGCTTCCGCCAGCCCATCTCAATCCGAGACTTCTACGCCAACTGTGTCCCCTGATCCAACCGTAAGCGCCGATGCATCTTCGACGCCAAGTCCGACATCAAGCGCTTCAGCATCACCATCAGCATCGCCATCACCCACCCCAACACCGCGCGCTTTAACGAGCCAGTCGCTGACGATTCGCATTCCGGTTTCGCTGCGCGCTGATCCAAGAGCAAAGACGCTCAAATTTCCCAAGATTGAAATCTTAGGAGCGCAAAAAATTCTCTTCTGCGCAAACAGTCCGGGTCTAACGTTGGATGTTTATCAAAAGAGCTTGGCTCAGGAGAGCTTTAATGGAGAAGGATTGATTTTTGGCGATATGACAGATTCGCTAATCATGAGCGGGCCAACTGAGAAAGTCGTAGCGGTGATTAACAGCTTCGGCGGACTTTCTATTTCGGCTCCAGGTGCGGTGGCGGGAAATAGCGCCTTGTTTAGAGTGGTTTCGATCAGCGATGCCACCGTCGATCCTCGCCTTTGCAACAGCGGCGCCAGCGAAAATATCCGAACCACCCAGATCCTTCCGCTGGAAATCTCGTTAGAAGTTAAAAAGGGCACAGTCACCCTGGCCAAATAGCCGCATATCGCTTTTGGTTGGGCTATCCCAACCGCCTTATTTGCCCTGATACCTATTGTGCGTAGCCTTGCGGTATTCACGATTAGGAGACGTCTCGATGCCATCAGGTTTGCACTCACCGCTTAGCGGCAGAGTCACATCTGGATTTGGCGGCGCCGGAAATAAAAAGTCGCGAATTATTTTTGGAATCTCGGTAATTGCATTTGTACCAATGCTTTTATCAACATTTGCCGCCAGCGTAACAGTTGGCACAGGCGCACTTGAATTTGGTCAAGGTTCACAACAAGCAATTGCATGCGATGCAACTGTGTACGCATCAATTGGTGAAGAATGGCATTCCGAACCAACCATTGAAGATTTATCGGCAGGATATTTCCGAGTTCGCGCCGTAACTATTTCAAACGTTGATTTATTATCTTGCCGTGGCAAGAAATTGCGCATAAGACTTATTGACACCGTTGGTGCAGAAATTCCAATCGGGGGATTGCCACTTGCCGATCCATCTCCGCACGTAATTCAAATAACTCTTCCGAACGTTGATGCACCTGTTGATACAGGTGATGCAGCAGCGCTCGCTCTTACTTATCTAACCGCAGAGGGTGCAATCATTTCGTCAGAGATGAGCGCCGCAGTAAATATCTCCGTAACTGGAACATCCACATATGACGGCACAAATCTAGAAGCAACAAATGCTGACGTAACTGTCTATATCGACCCATCCGCAACGGTTGTTAACATTGATGGACAGCGCGTCGGACGTACAACTGTTGAA
>CANGVO010000111.1 GCA_947457445.1 Actinomycetota bacterium
AGATAGCGCCGTTAACTGGTGTCCAAGTTGCCAAACCGTGCTTGCCAATGAGCAAGTAGTTGCCGGACTTTGCGAGCGTTGCGACACAGCAGTTACCAAGAAGAAGTTAAACCAGTGGTATTTCAAGATCACTGATTACGCCGACCGCTTGCTCGATGATATGAAAGAGCTTGAAGGAAATTGGCCAGATAAAGTTTTAACGATGCAGCGCAACTGGATCGGGCGATCTCAAGGAGCCAACGTTAACTTTGTTATCGAAGGTCGCACCGAACCGGTAACGATTTATACAACGCGACCAGATACCTTGCATGGCGCAACATTTATGGTTGTTGCAGTTGATTCCGAACTTGCTGCAGAACTTGCCGCGGGAACACCTGCAGAAGAAAAGTTTAAGCAGTACCGAGATTCAGTTAAGGCGGCATCAGATATTGATCGCCTAGCAACTGATCGACCAAAATCTGGCGTATTCCTAGAACGTTATGCAATCAATCCTGTAAATGGTGAGAAGTTGCAGATCTGGGCATCTGATTATGTTTTAGCCGATTACGGAACCGGTGCGATCATGGCTGTTCCGGCACATGATCAGCGCGATTTAGATTTTGCACGCGCCATGAAACTTCCAGTTCGCGTTGTTGTTGAAACTGGCGAAGAAGATCCAAATGAGACCGGCATCGCCACAACAGGTGATGGAAAGCTGGTTAACTCTGGTTCATTAAACGGTCTAAATAAAACGGATGCGATCTCCGCAATCAATAAAGAGTTAGAGGCATCAGGGCTTGGAAAATCTGCGCGTAATTATCGTTTGCGCGACTGGTTGGTATCGCGCCAACGTTATTGGGGCACACCTATTCCTATTGTTCACTGCGAGAAATGTGGTGAAGTCGCTGTACCTGCAGGTCAACTTCCATTGTTATTACCTGATGCAAAAGGTTTAGATCTAAAGCCAAAGGGACAATCACCCTTGGCCGCTGCAACCGAATGGGTAAATACCAAATGCCCAAGTTGCGGGGGAGCGGCGCTGCGCGACACTGACACGATGGATACATTCGTGGATTCATCTTGGTATTTCTTGCGTTATCCATCTTCGACAAATGCCACTGCGCCTTTCTCTCGCGCTGATATCGATACTTGGTTGCCAGTTGATCAGTATGTTGGCGGCGTCACGCACGCAATTTTGCACTTGTTGTATTCGCGTTTCTTTACCAAAGTTTTGCACGACATTGGAATGTTGGGATTCACCGAACCATTCACCCGTCTTTTGAATCAGGGCATGGTGGTTATGGACGGATCTGCGATGTCTAAGTCGCGTGGCAATTTGGTTCGCCTATCTGATGAACTTGAAAACCACGGCGTTGATGCGATTCGTTTATCAATGGTCTTCTCTGGTCCACCTGAAGATGACGTGGATTGGTCAGATGTTTCACCATCCGGTTCAGTTAAATTCTTAAGTCGTGCTTGGCGTTTATCTGGAGATGTAACTTCTAAGCCAGGTGTTGATTTTTCAACCGGTGAAATTTCGCTACGTAAAGCAACTCATAAGGCGTTGCATGATGCCGCATTCGCAGTTGAATCTTTCCGATTTAACGTTGCTATCGCTCGCGTTATGGAACTTGTAAACGCAACCCGTAAAGCAATTGATTCAGGCCCTGGCGCTGCAGATCCTGCAGTACGTGAAGCAACTGAGGCGATTGCAATCATGCTTTCGCTGGTCGCTCCATTTACCGCCGAAGAAATGTGGGAACGCCTAGGCCACAAACCAGCAATTGCAACCGCTGGTTGGCCAGTTGTGGATGAGAAATTACTCGTAGCGGATGCGGTCGAAGCGGTTATCCAAATTAATGGCAAGATCAAAGAGCGCATTGAGGTCTCACCGACAATTACTGATGCCGAAATTGAAGCTTTAGCTTTGGCTCATCCAACGATTATCGCCGAATTAAATGGCGCATCGGCTAAGAAAATCATTGCGCGCGCTCCAAAGCTTGTAAATATCGTTCTTTAACCACAGTCCCAACTTTTATTAATTATTTCTGACGAAACTGTCAGATGATCCCGCCATGAATTCATTTACAGAAAACTTTAGATCCTGGTGGAGCCACATCTCATTCTCGGTCTCGCAAAAGCGATCCCTGCTTTCTATTTCAGCGCTGGTCATAGCGCTCTCCATATTCTTGGTCGTTCGCGGAACATCGCAGGAAATTCCACTTGCCCCGCCTGAGTTAATGGTTACCGAGTCGATTGCACAGGTAACTGTCGATGTTGCCGGCGCAGTAAATGCACCAGGTGTGTATTCGCTTCCGATTAATTCACGCGTTATCGATGCGATTAAGGCAGCTGGCAATACTTTAAATGGTGCCGATGTTTCAGATATAAATCTGGCGCGAATAATCAAAGATGGCGAACAGGTTTACATCTATCCACCGGGTAAGGCAGGAAGTTCGGTTCGCACATCTACGCTGCGAACTAAAGCACGCGCTTCTGGGCCAATCGCGTTAAATCGTGCCAGTGCGAAAGAGTTGGAAACTTTAGATGGAATCGGCCCTGTCCTTGCCGCCCGAATAGTTTCTTATCGAACCCAGAATGGTCCGTTCTTAACCGTTGAAGATCTATTAAAAGTTTCCGGAATTGGCGCCGCAAAGTTCGCACAATTTAAAGATAAATTACGCGTTTAATTGATTATCGCGCGCTTGCTTTAGGTGGTGCGCTCTGGATAGGTGCACTCACGCAAAGTTGGACAGCGCCTTGGCGAACGAGCGTCGTTCTTGTATTACTCGCTCTATTTGTCCTCGCACAACGCAAACGTCGCTTAATCGTCTTGATAGCAGCACTGGCGCTGGGTTCTGCCGTTATGTCACTTCGCCAACAGAGTCTGCAATCGAGTGCGATTAGCGAGTACTTCAATCAAAGTACACAGGCTGAAGTTGTACTCACAACTGATCCACATTTAACCAGTAAGCGAGTGAGTGGTCGCAATTTTTTGCCTCCCAGTTACAGCGCACTTGCAACCTTGATTCGATTTGATAGCGATAATAAAACTTACAAATTACGTGTTCCAGTTCGGGTAATTCTGAGTGATCTTTCGGCCAAGGCACTTTTGCCCGGTCAACATCTTTCTATCAAGGCTCGAGTTCTTGAAAGTAAAGAACCTCGCGTTGCTGCACTTCTTCTAGCCAATTCAAAAATACAAGTAGTGACCTCACCTTCTAAATGGGCAGCATCGCTGGCGCGAATTCGGTTAGGTCTGCGCAGTGCAAGTGGCAGCGGTGATGGAGCATCACTCATCCCGGGAATGGTCTTGGGGG
>CANGVO010000112.1 GCA_947457445.1 Actinomycetota bacterium
AGATTGGTTGATACTTCAGTTAACCGATAACAGTGGAACATATTTAGGTTTGGTTACGGCTGTGCAATTTGCGCCTGTGCTTTTCTTCTCGCTTCATGGTGGCGCACTTGCAGATCGCGTAAATAAACGAAAGCTACTTATATTCACAAACTTTATTGGAGCTCTCTCTGCACTTGGGTTAGGTCTGTTAGTTATAGCAGGCAACGTAAAAGTTTGGCATGTATTTTTCTTTGCGCTGACTCTTGGAATTTCATCAGCCTTGGATGCACCTATTCGTCAATCATTCACCTCTGAAATTGTTGGACACTCAGATATCGCAAATGCGGTGAGCCTAAATTCAGCGAATTTCAACGCTGGACGCTTAGTTGGACCTGCTTTATCTGGATTTCTAATTGCACGATTTGATACCGGCCCATCATTTCTAATCAACTCTTTTACTTATCTCTTTGTAATTGTGGCGCTGCTTCGTATGCGCGAATCAGATTTCTTTATTCAAGAAAAGAAAGTTACCCAAGGCACGGTGCGGGAAGGCTTGCAATACGCCCTTGCTCGCCCGGATTTATATGTAGTCATGCTGGTGGTCTTTTTTGTGGCCACTTTTGGTTTGAATTTGCAGATATTTAATGCGCTTATGGCAACAAAGGAGTTTGGCAAAGGGCCTGCTTCTTATGGGTTGCTCGGAACATATGTGGCAATTGGTTCACTATCGGGTGCGCTAATTTCTGCTCGTCTGGAAAGACACCGCCAAACTAGCTTCGTAATAAAAGGCGGCGTTGCCTTCTCATCAGCGATTGTATTTCTCTCTGTCGCACCGACTTATCTTTGGTACTCATTATGGTTACCAATTTGCGGGCTCAGCGCTTTGACGATGTTGATTACTGCTAACTCGCTAATTCAAGTTAATTCTGACCCAGCAATTCGGGGACGGGTAAGTGGAATTTATCTTTTGATCTTTATGGGAGGAACACCCTTTGGATCACCACTAATTGGTTGGCTAGTTGAAGTCATCGGAGTCCGTGAAACCATCGCTTTATGTGGCCTTATTTCACTTGGGGCATGTCTAACTATTTGGGTAATCTTCCGCGGAAAAGTTGGTTTACCAAAAGATATAAGCGTTGAAGGTGTGTTACCAGCTGCCTACGACGATCAACGCTAATAGACCAATCAAAGTAATAATTGTGACGATGCGACGAGTGCGGTAATTCATTTAAATATTATTCGCGCCCAGGTGCTTAGACGGTGAGATAACAACCATGGTGAAACCTAGAGCGATCAATACTGGAACCATGATGTAGGCACGTGAAATTCCAAAGTAATCGCCCAGAATTCCCAAGAAAAGCGGCGAACAAGCGATTGCGATTCCTGCAGCAATTGAACTTTTGCCAATCGCCAGATCAGGACGGCCTTCGCTGAAAGCGACCATTCGCAATGTAAATAGCGGGAACTGCACCGAAATTCCTAAACCGACAAAGAAAAGTGTTAGCAAGCAGAGTGCCAAATTATGTGAAGACCAGAAGAGACCAAAGGCAACGAATTGCAGAGCAAGTGCGATCTTTAGTTGTTCATCGGCGTGGAAACGTTTCAATAATCGCCCGGCATACCAGCGGCCTGTACCGACGCCGGTTCCGAAGGCAATTACTGCAAGAGTGGATATCGCCGAACTGGCATTGGTGCGATTGCTAATTAAAGATGCTGACCAGAAAGACGTTGCAAATTCAGCGCTGATAGAGATGAAAAATCCTGTAAAAGAAATCCAAAAGCCGCGAGATAACTTGCCGCGCTGTGGACCACCTTCATCTGGAATATGTGAATCTGGTTGAAACTTACGACCAAAAATAAACATTCCCAAAATAAATGGAATCGTAATCAATAAACCTATCCGCCATTGGTCGCGGAAAATATTCGCAGTTGTGCCAATCACAAAGTTTCCGGTAACAAATCCGGCAATTGCTACGGCATTTATCTGCGCAACTGCGGTATGAGAACGCTCTGCAAAGGCGTGAGATCCAGCGGTATTAACATTATTAATAACGGCAGAGATTCCAAAGCCAGCGACCAAAGTAGCAAACAAAGTTAATTGGACTGGTGGAGAGAAAACGAACATTACGATTCCGATTGAGAAAACAATCAATCCGATCCAAGTGGAATTGGAACGCCCGAAACGGTGAACCATTTTTGAGTTAATCCAACCTGCGAAAATTGCTGCAATTCCCATTGCAGTTCCATGCAGCCCCGCAACACCCAGTGAAGTTCCTTGGTCTTCGCGTAATAACGCCTGTGATGGACCGAATCCACCAGTAAAGAAGTTAACTGTTGCCACCTGCAGAGCAAGCAGCCAGAACTGCCCGTTGCGCTGGAAAGTTTTTGGCATCAGATTTTTATAGAGCTGCTACGACATAGTCAATTGATGCAGTCAAAGCATCGATATCACTTGGATCAATTGCAGGGAACATTCCGATACGCAATTGATTCTTGCCGAGTTTGCGATATGGCTCGGTATCTATGATTCCGTTTGCGCGGAGCGCCGCAGCAACTGCTGTTGCATCAATAGCTTCATCAAAGTTAATTGTCCCAACAACTTTCGAGCGCATTGCTGGGTCAGTTACAAATGGGGTTGTGTAAGAAGTTTTCTCTGCCCATGAATACAACTTGGCAGATGATTCTGCGCTGCGACCTGCAGCAAATTTAAGTCCCCCGTTTGTGTTCATCCATTCGATTTGATCGGCCAGTAACATCAAAGTGATTAGTGCAGGAGTGTTATATGTTTGATCCAAGCGAGAATTTTCAATTGCAATTCCCAGATCGAAGAACGCTGGCACCCAACGTCCGCTAGCTTTAATTTTTTCGGCGCGCGCAATTGCGGCTGGGCTCATTAGCGCTAACCACAATCCGCCATCTGATGCGAAAGATTTTTGTGGTGCAAAGTAATAAGTATCAAATTCTTTGGCATCAACTTCTAATCCACCAGCAGCACTCGTTGCATCAACTAGAACCAGCGCACCGTCAGTACCTGCGGGACGCTTGATTGGCATTGCAACACCGGTTGAAGTTTCATTGTGAGTAAGCGCGTAGACATCAACGCCAGCTTCGGCGACAGCTTGCGGATGAGATCCTGGCTCTGACTTAATTACAGTTGGATCTCCAAGAAATGG
>CANGVO010000113.1 GCA_947457445.1 Actinomycetota bacterium
GCGCTGGGATTAAACTAATTAGAACAGGTAGCCCTTATGCAGTAGCACCAGGCCGCGTTTTAAAGCCAAGCGATGCAACGCCTTATCGGGTTTACACACCTTTTTATCGGGCCTGGTGTACACATGGTTGGCGCGCTCCCGCAAAAACACCGAAGCAGATTAATGCGCCTAGACCGCCCGAAAAATATCGAGCGTTTCCAGATTTCAAGATGCCAGCAGGTGTCGATGTTATTTCTGCAGGCGAGAATGCGGCACTTGCCAGATTTAAGTTATTTACAAAAAATGGTCTAGATAGTTACGACGAAAACAGGAATTTCTCATCTATAGATGGAACTTCAAAGATGAGTTCGTACCTGAAGTTTGGTGAGATCCATCCCCGTACGTTGTTACAAAATCTTGGTGACAGTAAAGCTCACGATACTTTCCGCAAAGAGATAGCGTGGCGCGAGTTTTATGCAGATGTCTTATTTAATAACCCCAATACTGATACCGAGTATTACGCGCCAAGATTCAAAGAAATGCGATACGACTTACCGGGCGCCAAGTTTGAAGCCTGGAAAGAGGGAAAGACTGGCTATCCATTTGTTGATGCCGCTATGCGTCAGTTAGTTAGAGAAGGCTGGATGCACAATCGCACACGCATGGTTGTGGCTTCCTTCTTGGTTAAAGATTTGCACCTGGAATGGCAGCTCGGTGAAAAATTCTTTGCCGATCACTTGGTCGATTTTGATGTTGCATCCAATGCCCATGGTTGGCAATGGACTGCTGGGTGCGGAACCGATGCATCCCCTTATTACCGGGTTTTTAATCCGATCGAACAAGGAAAACGTTTTGATGAAAATGGAGATTACATACGTAGATATGTTCCTGAATTATCGCATTTATCAGCCGCTGAAATTCATGAACCGTGGCTGTACTTAGATGGATATTCAAAAGGTTATCCAGAAAGAATTGTTGATCACGCCACTGAGCGCTTGGAGTCCTTGGCACGCTTGCAGGAAATCAAGGAAGATAAACCGGAGCGTCCGCGTTAGCTCGCTTGGCTTCATACATCGCCATATCTGCTCGTTGCAATAACTCTCCTGCACCATCATTTCGAACATGTCCAATACTTACGCTAATCGATATTGATTTTCCGTCCAATATGAATGGATAGCTAAGAGTTGCCTTAAGTGCACTGGCAAGTTCCAAAGTGGCATCATCGTTGCCAGTTACAAGAATTCCAAATTCATCACCGCCTAATCGAGCAAGTATCGCTCCAGTCGGAAGCGAGCGACTAAATCGCTGTGCCACCTGACGCAGTATTCGATCTCCCATCTCGTGCCCATAGCGATCATTAACTGGTTTGAATCCATCTAAATCTAAGAGAAGCAGTGCACCCTCAACTCCATCAAAAGTAGAAAGTTCCGCTATCAATCTTCGGCGATTAGGCAACCCAGTTAATTCATCAGTGCGCGCCAATACTTTCTCTTCGCCTAAATTATTTGCCTGTCGTATTACTAGAGTCATTCTTATAAAAGCCAGAAGTAAAGTAATTACAGTTGGAATTACGACATATGAAGGGAAATAATCAGGACGCAGTGCAATTGCGGAAAGAAGTGCGGGACTTATAAATATTGAAACTGCGATCAATGCGGGATGAATCTTTGCCTCACGCTGATTTGGACTTGGAATGTACCAAAATGAGAGTGCCATAAAAACTATTCCAGCCAACCATCCCAAATCAGTTATCTGTCCAAAATGGTAACTCCCAGTGATTTCATTCCAAAGAAAGAAAAAGTCGGTAACTGCGAAAACTAGAACTCCACTGAGCAATAAACTGAGCCGGATACTCAGCTCTGATATAACTGCGCTGGCCAAGACAATGACTATCAGGGCAATATCGCAAACGGTGTATAGGACCGAAAAGAAGGTTCCTATACCTGAATCCTGAAGCAGAGTGGCTAGAAGTAAGGCTGCGATTATTGAACAAAGTCCTAGGCCAAAGATTGCAGCATCAAGAAGTTCGATTGATTTTAATTTTTTTCCTTTGGCTATCGCGCGCGGTATAGCGATGAAAGCAAATGGATAAAAAAGTGAATAGGAAACATTAGAAACCAACTGTGCCGGCCCTGTAAAATTAAAGAATTGACTAAGGCTAGAAGTTACAGAGCCAATGCCCCATGAGGCAATTGCGAGTGAGATAAATACAACGGCTAACGGATCATTTTGCAGTGGTACTTGAAAGAGTGAAATTATCGCAAGTAAGACCACTAAGTTATAGAGAATTAAATCTCCACCGATTGTTGGCCGAGTAATCGCGATCTTTACAATCAAATTAACGGCTAATAGCGCAGGCGCCAACCACTTAATTAATTGATGGAAGCGCACCCATCCAAGTTACGGCAGGCAAATACAGGCCATGAATAGGGGAAGCCTGAGTAGATTTAGAATCCCTTTTGGCAGATGATTTTTGCCATGCTAAGAGTTGTATCTACATCCATCTTGGAACTGTCATATTGACTTTGAGCTTGTCCCTTAAGTTTTTGGCTGCGATCAGTCTGCTTACCAACAGTTTCATAGGCTTTAATCGCTGCTTCATAGTTACGAACCGCAGTGGTGTACTTGCTGATCGTAAGTTTATTCTTGGTTAAATTCGCGGTATCTGCCTTTAATCTGGTGAGTTCCGTGTTAATAACCGCAATCTTCGCTTGATATTCTGGAATTAATTTATTGGCTTTTTCGGCTTCCGCTATTTGCGTAACAATATCGGCATCAAGCTTGGCAATAGTTGCCTCTGTCGCAGCCTTAATTTTTGGCAAGTTTGCAAGGCCAGTTGTATACGTTGCAGCGGTCTTCAAGCAATCAACAGATAACCAAGTTAGCTTTGAATTCTTAACGAGTGGATTCTTTGCACAGCGGTAAGAGGAACCGCTCACCTTGGTGGTGGCACCAGACTTTGAGCAAGCGACACCATTACTAATTTTTGGTGCAGCGTTTGCTGGGACGGCGGTGAGTGAAGCGGCGACTAGTGCAGCTGCGCCTGCTACGACAAGAACCTTGCGAAACAAGAAAACCTCCATAGATTATGGGGATATGTTACCGATTCTCGGGGTTTAAC
>CANGVO010000114.1 GCA_947457445.1 Actinomycetota bacterium
AAGAGGATTTTCGATGTATTTCTGGATGCTTTTGTGAGACAAAATCTCGCCAGATTTTGCTCTACTAAGGCGTAACCGCGAGAATAGGGCCATGAGCGAGAACTTCGGCGTCCCAGATCAGATCATCGACCAATTAGTAGATATCGACCCAACCGAGACCGCCGAATGGCAGGCATCCTTTGACGCCGCCCTCAACAGCGCAGGACCAGTCCGAGCACGTTACTTAATTTTGAAGTTGCTACAGCGCGCACATGAAAAAAATATCGGAGTCGCAGCGCTTCGAAATACCGATTACATCAACACAATTACTCCAGAGAACGAACCAGCATTCCCGGGAGATGAAGCAATTGAGCGCCGCATCCGTGCATATATGCGTTGGAATGCTGCGATGTTGGTGCACCGCGCACAACGCCCTGGCATCGGAGTCGGCGGACATATTTCTACTTACGCATCATCTGCAGCTTTGTATGAAGTTGGTTTCAATCACTTCTTCCGCGGTCAAGATCATCCTGGCGGCGGAGATCAAATTTTCTTCCAAGGCCACGCATCTCCCGGAATGTACGCACGTGCGTTTATGGAAGGTCGCTTAACTGAAAATCAATTAGATGGTTTCCGCCAAGAACTTTCACATAAAGGTGGCGGACTTTCTTCTTATCCGCACCCACGTTTGATGCCTGACTTCTGGCAGTTCCCAACAGTTTCAATGGGTATTGGTCCGATCAATGCGATTTATCAAGCGCGTTTCAACCGTTATTTACATAACCGCGGAATTAAAGACACCAGCCAGCAAAATGTTTGGGCTTTCTTGGGTGATGGCGAAGTTGATGAAGTAGATACTTTAGGTGCGATCGGTTTAGCATCCCGTGAGAATTTGGATAACTTAACTTTCGTTATCAACTGTAACTTGCAACGCCTTGATGGTCCGGTACGTGGAAACGGCAAGATTATTCAAGAACTTGAATCAACATTCGGTGGCGCTGGCTGGAACGTAATCAAAGTTGTATGGGGTCGCGAGTGGGATCCACTGCTTGCACAAGATCGCGAAGGCGCACTTGTGAACATCATGAACACGACTCTTGATGGCGATTACCAAACATTTAAGGGTGAAAGCGGCGGATATATTCGCGAGAAGTTCTTCGGTCGCGATCCACGCACAGCTGCAATGGTTGCTAATTGGTCAGATGATCAAATTTGGAATCTCAAGCGCGGCGGCCATGATTACCGCAAGTTATTTGCTGCTTATTCCGCAGCAACTCAAGGCAATGGTCGCCCAACAGTTATTTTGGCTAAGACTGTAAAGGGTTGGACTCTTGGTTCGCACTTCGAAGCGCGCAACTCAACGCACCAAATGAAGAAGATGTCACTTGAAGATATTGTCGAATTCCGCGATCGCTTGGGTATTCCAATTGCAGATGACAAGTTAGATAAGTACACACCTCCTTATTACAAGCCAGCAGAAGATTCTGCCGAGGCTAAGTACCTACAGGAACGCCGTGCTGCACTTGGTGGATCAATTCCGCGCCGCCGCAGTGTTTCACGTCCGTTGGCACAACCAGCAGATGAGGCATACGAATCTGTAAAGCGTGGTTCTGGACAACAAGAAGTTGCGACCACAATGGCATTTGTTCGCATGCTTAAAGATCTAATTAAAGATCCGGGACTTGGCGCACGTCTTGTGCCGATCATTCCTGATGAAGCACGCACTTTCGGTATGGATTCACTTTTCCCATCGCTAAAGATTTATTCACCACACGGTCAGCAGTACACAGCAGTTGACCGTGAATTAATGCTTTCCTATAAGGAATCCACTTCTGGCGTGATCCTTCACGAAGGAATCAACGAAGCAGGATCTGTAGCTTCATTTACTGCAGTTGGATCTTCGTACTCAACACACGATGAACCAATGATTCCTATTTACATCTTCTATTCAATGTTCGGTTTCCAGCGCACAGGCGACGCATTCTGGGCTGCGGCAGATCAATTGGTCCGCGGCTTCGTAGTTGGTGCAACAGCTGGTCGCACAACTTTGAACGGCGAAGGTTTGCAGCATGAAGATGGACATTCGCCTCTTCTTGTTTCTACTAACCCTGCAGTGATTGCTTATGACCCAGCATTTGCATACGAACTTGGCCACATTGTTAAAGATGGCCTGCGCCGTATGTACGGGGAAAATAGTGAGAATGTTTATTACTACCTCACCGTTTACAACGAGCCATATATGCAACCTGCTGAACCAGATAACCTCGATGTTGAAGGTTTGCTCAAGGGAATTTATCTTTATCAAGGCGCTGGCAAACAACGCAAGAAGAATGCCCAAATATTGGCATCCGGCGTTGGTATGAACTGGGCGCTAAAGGCCGCAAAACTTCTCGAATCCGATTGGGGAGTCAAGGCATCTGTCTGGTCAGTTACTTCTTGGAATGAACTACGTCGTGATGGTTTGGCAGTTGATCGTCATAACCTGCTCAATCCATCAGATCAACGCACCGCTTACATCGCGAACAAATTGCGTGGCGCTGAAGGTCCAGTCATTGCAGTTAGCGATTACATGCGTGCGGTTCAAGATCAAGTTGCACCTTGGGTGGAACAAGAATTTGTTTCACTTGGAACAGATGGTTTCGGTCTATCTGATACACGTGGTGCTTTGCGTCGTCACTTCAAAGTTGATGCCGAATCAATCGTTATTGCAACCCTTGCAGCCCTTGCTAAATCTGGCGAAGTAAAGCAAAGCGTTATTCAGGAAGCGATTAATAAGTATCAAATTAACGATATTAACGCTGCTGATCCCGGCAATACCGAAGGCTCTGGCTGAGGTAACTCTTGATCAACCGCATCCCAGTTACAGATATCTCCCCCACTGTTTACTTCGGCGGTGAATTTGTACCTGCAAAGGCTATTGAGGGCGAGGAAATTACGGTTTCGGCAACGATCTTTCGTGAAGGTCATGATGCTTTAGGTGCGCAGGTAATTCTTTTCGATTCCAAAGGCACCGAATTAAGTCGATCCCCTTTGAAAGAAATTTGGCAAGGTGGCGATCAATTCTCAGGCAGCCTAAAGATTCCATCGCGTGGAGATTTCACATTCGC
>CANGVO010000115.1 GCA_947457445.1 Actinomycetota bacterium
CGAAATAACCATAAACCTAGTTTTATCACTGGGATTTGGTTTGCTCGCCGCCTACCTTGGTTTACAAATAGCTAGTTAATTAACTTAGCTAAGAATTGAAGCCATCCAGGCTTCAATTGCATCTGGGTGGCGTGGAATGTATTCACTCAGGTTGCGATATCCATCTGCTGTTACAACGACATCATCTTCGATTCGGATTCCGATTCCTCGGTATTCCGGCGCAAAGAGTTCGTCATCGGGTTGAATATACAAACCAGGCTCAACAGTTAAAACCATTCCTTCTCGCAGTTCGCCATCACGGTACATATCCTGACGTGCATGTTCGCAATCGTGCACATCAAGACCTAAATGGTGGCTAACCCCATGCAATGTCCATCTGCGGTGAAGTCCAACCTCGGGCTTCATGGATTCTTCAGCACTAACCGTAAGAACGCCCATATCCGCTAAACCTTGTGCGAGTACACGCTGTGCAGCTCGGTTAACTTCTAAGAATTTAACGCCTGGCTTTACCGCAGCAAAACCAGCAAGTTGCGCTTCGTATACCAACATATAAAGCGCACGTTGAGCAGGTGTGAACTTTCCATTCACTGGCAATGTGCGAGTTATGTCTGCCGTGTAATAAGAATCCATTTCGACTCCGGCATCGAGCAATAACAAATCACCGTTTCGCACTGCTCCGTCATTACGAATCCAGTGCAACACGCAAGCATGCGAGCCAGCGGCAGCGATTGTTGTGTAACCAATGTCGTTGCCTTCTAGACGGGCACGACCAAAG
Source organism: Actinomycetota bacterium (assembly GCA_947457445.1). Classification (GTDB taxonomy): domain Bacteria; phylum Actinomycetota; class Actinomycetes; order Nanopelagicales; family Nanopelagicaceae; genus Planktophila. The sequence goes on from CANGVO010000115.1 coordinate 776, forward strand.
AATGCACCCTCCACGATACGTTCTCCACGCAGATGATCAGCAGCAGCTGGCATTGCAGCGATTACATCTGAAAAACCACGTCCGGTGGAGTCAACGGCTGCCTGCAATTGGGCGATCTCATATTCATCTTTTACTAAGCGTTGTTCCGATGTAAATGTCAGAAATTCTGCCTCACGTGCGTGAACTGAAATCAATTTATCCATTAACGCATCTTCGCCACGTACAAGAAGTGTTTCTTTACTAAATCGCAATAACCCTTCGATGTTATCTACATTCCGCGTTTCAATTTGGTAAACAGTTGCCGCTTCCTCAAGTGTGAAGTGGCGACCAACCCATAGTTCGCCGTATTTGCGATCGGTATAAAAAGCATCAGTTTCGCGAGTTGAACGAGGGTGCAAGTAAAGATAAGAGTCGTGCCCACCATCTGTTTTTGGCTCCAAGATTAAAACCGAATCAGCAACCGCGTCGGCTCCCTGAACGCCGCTGTAATACGCGAACGCGCTATGTGGGCGGTAGACATACTCAGTGTCATTAGATCTAGTTTTGAAATTTCCAGATGGAATTACTAAGCGAATATTTGGAAATGCTGCCGACAAGACTTGACGCCGCGTAAATGCATAAGTGACTACTTCAAGCGGATGAAGATTTTCCAAATCAGAAGGCGCCCAACCGGTGCGCATAAATTCTGCGTACTGTTGTGCGGGAGCTACGTCATAAGAACGCACATTCTTTACTTCTTGATCTTCAACCTTCTCATTCATATCCCTTAGAGTACATAATGAACCTATGAAATTACGAGTGGTTACTTCCACGCTGATCGGATCTATAATTTTGGCGTTTTTAACGCCTTTTTCAGCACAAGCAACCGAACCCACCTTCACAGTTATGTCACGAAATATCTATCTAGGCGCAGATGTTGGGGTTGCCCTCGAGTTAATTCCAGATATGCCAGCAGCGGCACAATTTATGTGGGATCAGGTTAATAAAAATGATTTTTCTAAACGTTCGATAGCGCTGGCCGCTGAAATCAAAGAATACAAACCCGATGTAATTGGACTGCAAGAAGCCACTATTTGGTACTGCAAGAAGAACGCCTGGAGCAAGAAAACTGAAGTATTTAACTTCACTGATCAACTGCTGAAATCTCTCGACGGAGATTATGTATTAGCAAGTAAAGACGGTGAGACCGCCTTCAACCCTGGTTATTCCATCAACCCAATTCCATTCTTGACAATGGTTAAGGACCCCACGCGTTTCCAGAAAATATTTGGTCAAGATAAGGCTGCTTGTGGTTTTCAGATTGGCGACGCCTTGGCAGTTAAGAAGAGTTTGGCTGATCAAATTGTTCAAGTTGGCAATACCGAATACGAAGCTAGTTACAGCATTGTTCCCACGTTAATGACTATCTATCGCGGCTATACCTGGGCAGATATCAACATCGCAAATACTCCGGTTAGATTTGTAACAACTCACCTCGAATCTATTTGGGATGAAAATAAAGTCCCTAACGCCGCCAAACAAGCAACACAACTGATTTCAGATCTTAAAGACACCCAAATGCCTCTTGTTGTCATTGGTGATTTCAATTCTGATCCGCGTGATCCGCGCCCAACAAACGCGGCTAACCCAGGTTTACAACCAACTGCCAGCGAAGAATGTCCGGCCGGAGATAGTAAATGCAACGCCTACCGATTAATGCGCGATGCTGGATTTAATGATGCGGGACCTGATTCGAGTGATCCGACTACTTTTACTTGGGGAATGAATGCTTTATTAACAGGTCCAGATGCAGATCGTTTGAAATCGGCGCAAGGCATGGGTAACGAATATGGCTTTACTGATCGGCTTGATTACATCTTCGCTAAAAATGGTATTGACGTAACCACATCGCAAATCATTGGTTACAAAGCTCCATATGCAACCGATCACGCTGGAGTCTTTGCCGAATTTACGATTGTTAATACTCTTGCAGATCAGAGCGCTCCGCTACCGGAACATAAACCATTTCCAATTTCATTCTGGCAATGGGTAGGAATTGCATTGTTAGCGTTATTAATCTGGAGAATTAAACAGCGCTTGACTCGAGCGTAATTACGCATAGGGTTAAGACACTATGGAGACGATTACGCGGGAAATTGCTGATTTAGCGCGCGAAATCCGCCTACAAATTCTGCACACAATTAAAGGTGCTGGCATGGGCCACATCGGTGGAGACTTTTCAGTAACCGACATTTTGGCAACACTTTTTGCCACAG